>VGFD01000138.1 GCA_016868975.1 Armatimonadota bacterium
ACTACTTCGACAGCGATCCCAATCCCAGCCAGGCCTACACGCCCTGCACCAACAACGTCTGCGGCCCGCTCCCGGTGGAAGTGTACCGCAAGCTGCCCGTCCTCCAGGCCGACGGCACGCCGCTCCTGGTTAGCAAGAAGGTGCACCTGAAGGACGTCCCCAACACGCCGCTCAACGGCTTCGTCGTGTGGGGCGGCCTGGCGGCGGCCGTTGGCGGCACCATCGGCTTCGTCGCCGGAGGCGCCCTGGGCCAGCTCGTGCTGGCCGGCGTGGGCGGGGCGCTGGGCAGCGGCCTCGTTTTCGGCGCCATCGGCGCGCTGCGCGCCCGCGGCGACCGCATCAAGCTAGACTGGGACGTCTACCCGATCATGACCGAAGACCTTGCGGGCTACCGCGAGCGGGTCATTCTTTCGAATCAAGACGGCCAGCAGGGCTTCATCCACCATTTTGAGCCGGATTTAAAGCCGCGGCAAGTGGGCGTGTACAAGGTCCCCAAAATCGTCCACTACAAAGAGAGCAAGTAAGGGCGCCAGGAAGTAATTTCCTGGCCGACACTCTGCCCGACTATTCCTGCTGGAAGCTGTTCGTGACGTGCCGCAAAATGGGGATGTCCTCGTTGAAATCGGCTTGTGCCGTCTGGCAGGCGACCAGATTTCCATTCCAGAAGGGCACGTAGGAATTCGGGGCGTTGGCCACCGCGGAGGTGAATTCCGCGCGCAGGCGCGAGCCGTCTGGCGCGGTGTAGGAGACGTCCGCGTTGAGCGTGTAGAGCGGGCCGATGGGCGTCTGGCTTGGACCGGAGGGCCTCTGTGAATTGAACCGCACGTTGCTCGCCGAGGCTTCCCGCAGCACCGTCTGGATCAGGCCGGACGGCGACATGGCCCCCTGGCCGTTGCGCCACATGAAGACCGCCATGGTTTCGGTGTCGTTCGGATCGATCACCGCGACGCCGTTGAAAATCTTGGTGACCCGCCAGCCTTCCGGATATTCGATCACGTAGCCCTGGCCGTTGTATGTGCCCTTGTATTTCACCCACTTGACGCCCGGGATGTTGTCTTGCGTGTGGCCCAATTCCTGGCCGAAGACGGTGATTTTCTTAGGCGGCTGCTGCATGGCGAGGCGATCGACGCTTTCCCGCGCGATGGCCACCGGGGTCTCCTGCGCCCGTGGATTGGTCGCCGCTTCGCCGAGGAAAGCCATCATGGCGTTGCTGCGCATCAATCCTTTGTCGGAGGTGAGGCTGAATGTCTGGCTGATGCTGGCCTCGTGCAGCTCTAATTTTGGCGCGCTGGTCACTGCGCCAAAAATTCCGCTGCCGAGGATCGCGAGGCCGGTCAGGCCTGCCATGGTGATGCGCTGCAATGCGGTCAAATCCTTGGCGGGCGCGGCGTCCACCAGGTCCGCGACTGTCAGTCTGGCCGGACCGAGACTCGCGGCGGAGGCGTCGCAATTGAGGAACGGGGAGACGACGTGATAGGTGTCGCGAGGCTGTTCGCAGGGTGTGCCGGTGCGACTCTCCGCCACCCCGACCGGGGCCGGCGGCAAGAGGGTCGCGACGTTTCCGTTTTCCACGGAAAGGGTTCGCACCAATCTCGCCTCCCAAAAAAATCTGCCTGTCTGTGAGGTTGGGAACGCGCGAATGGTAGCCGTCTTCGCAAGGCGCGAAGCTCGTGCCGCGACTCCCAAAAAAGTGGGCCCCAACGGATGCTCCCGAGGACCTACTCCCTCTATTTTCTCAGTCTACCATGGGCTGCGGCCCGGGTTGTTAAGCAAGTGTTTCCGTTCGGCTGAAATGAACTTGGAATTCCCCGGAAAAACCTGAAAAATTCCTGAAATCCGTCCGCAGCCTCAAGATGACGAAAAAGCCACATAATCGACGATTATGCGGCTTTTTCGGTACCTTGTGCCGAGCCTGACGCGGCATGGTCAGCAGCGGCCACCGAGGCCCGTGGCAGAGCTGCGCGCGGCGTTGTCGCTACGCGACTTCTTCCCAGACGTTGCGGCGGCGCCGCGCGGCGAGCCGCATCTTCGACGAGTTGCGCACCAGCTCCGGGGTTAGCTCCGGGTTGGCCGCGCCCAGGCGCTTCATCTCCGACTGCGCGCCCTCGCCGTTGCCGGCCAGTTGCTCGAGGACGCCGTAATAGTCCTCCAGGAACTTGCGGCGCTTCTCGACTTCACCCATCTTCTGCTCGAGCTCGCCCTGCATGCGGTCCTGACCGGTGAATTCGGCGAACTTGTCGTGGTAGCGCGCCTTGAGCGCGCTCAGCTCGGTGAGGTGCGAGGCCACCTGGCCGCGCGCCTTGCCGAGAATCGCCTTGCGATATTCCCAGGAATTTCCGCTGCGGTTCGCCTCGGCAACGCAGCGGCTCAGTTCCTGCGTGGTGGTCTGCATCTGGGTCTGGGCTTCGGTCTGCTCGGTCTGGCGATCCAGATCGAGGCGGTCCACCTGGCGCTCCTGGGTCCACTGGTACAGATCGGGGAGCCCGACCTGGGCGGCCAGACGGCCGGATTCCTGGAGCCGCGCGTGGAGAACTTCTTCGGACACCTGGCGGCGGGTTTCTTGCGCGCGCCATTCCGCCTTTTCGCGCTCGACGCGGGCGTCCTGCTCGGCTTCGGTTTCGCCCTGCGCGGTCTTCTTGCGGGCATAGGCCACACTTCCGTCACGCTCGAGCTCGGAGTCTGTCTGCGCGAAGCGCGGCGCCTCTTCCACCGCGGCCTGCCCGAACACCGTCATCGGCGCCTCGGAACGGGTGCTGCGTCGCGTGATCGGCGCGTTGGACGTGGACGACGCGCCCGCGTTGTCGCCGAACGAAAGCCGGCGGCGCTCGGGGTAAGCCATCATCATCATGTTCTGCGCTGCATCCATAGCCACATTTCCTCCCTTGATATCCGAGCTGCGGATATCGTCACCGGCGGAAGAAACCTTGGAAACCCCTCAAATCTAAGGCGTCTCGGACTTCCCGCCCGGCGGCCGCTCCCGGGGCCGCCACCGCCTTCAACCGCCGCCGCACACGCGGAGGCCGCCAAAGGCAGATACACTCGTGCCTTCAATAGAGCTATTCTACGGGCTTTCGCGGCGAGACGCTACCAGATTTGTTGCGAGGATGTGTCTCGGGTGTTAACGTGCCGGAACGAGCGTGTTACCGAAATGTAACTGGCCGGACACGGTCGCGGAATGAGCGCTTGGCGTGACACTCCACCATGTGTGGTGTCAGGCACTCAGGCGGCTGGCCCCCCCTGGATCAGATCCAGGGGGAGTCGCCTTCGGCGCCCCCTGGACCCCCCGGATCTGATCCAGGGGGAGTCGCCTTCGGCGCCCCCTGGACCCCCCGGATCTGATCCAGGGGGAGTCGCCTTCGGCGCCCCCTGGCCCCCCCGGATCTGATCCAGGGGGAGTCGCCTTCGGCGCCCCCTGGACCCCCCGGATCTGATCCAGGGGGAGTCGCCTTCGGCGCCCCCTGGACCCCCCCCGGGACTACCCGAACAGCTTCGGAATGTAGTGGTTCATCTCGACCTTCCACCACGGCCAGTCGTGGGAGACGTCGAAGCCCCACTTGTCGAAGTTGCAGGGGACGGCCTTGCTCCACAGGGCGTCGGCGATGCGCTCGGACCAGTCCACGTGCTCCCAGGGGCCCTGGCCCACCACGATGTTGATGCTGCAGGCACGGAGCTGCTCGAGCGCGTTGTGGTCGGTCATGCCGCCCACGTAGTCGGGGGGATTGTTGAAGTAGCAATTGTCATCGTAATATCCGTCGAAATAGCGGCTGATCTCGTAAATGCCGCTCATCCCGATCGAATAGCGGAACACCCAGGGGTGCTTGAGCTGCTCATTGACGGCGTGGTAGGCGCCCATCGACGCGCCCACCGTGCAGATGCCCACCATGCCGTTGCAGTTGTTGTGGATGAACGGCACGACCTCTTCATGGATGTAGCGATCGTACAGGGCCTGCCGGCGGGCCCGCTCGGCCGGGTGGATGCCGTCGTTGAACCAGGACATGTTGTTGATGGCGTTCACGCAGTACAGCTTCACGCGGCCCGCCTCCACGTGATGGGCGATGGCGCCGATAAGGCCCATGCGCTCGTACTCTTCGAAATCCGCGGCGGCCGTTGGAAACATGAGCATCGGGGTGCCGAAATGGCCGTACACGGCCATGGGCATGTCAATTCCGAGTGCGGGACTGCGCCAGTAGTGATAGGACTTGTTCATTGAAAACCCCTCAGACAAGACTTCGTGGTCCGCGGTGTAAGCCCGGTCATGATTGACAGCCCCGGGCCCCGGATCACTAAGCCCCAAATCGATTTGATCGTGTCGCCCGGCACGCGCGATCTCTTTTCAGGCGAGGTACTTCTGCCGTGCGCCATTCGGGAACGCGCCGTTTCGACGCCCTCAGGAGGCCTCCTCCTGGGAAGCGCATAACCCTTCGCTTCGTGCACGTCTACATGACCGCGGCCCACGCCGGGTACGGCTCCGAGCAGGTTCCGGTGGGCGGCGCCGCTGCCATTTGCGAGCGCCTGTGCCGCGCGTGGGGCCATCGCCAGGACGTCCGCGTCACGCTGTTGGGGCCCGGCCCCGAGGCGCCCGACGGTGTGGAGTACGTCCGCATTCCGCTCCTCGAGGAGTCCCCCAGCGCGCTCGACGAGTGGCGCTACGCCGCTTTCTGCCGCGCCTTCGAGCGGGAGATCACGCGCCGCGTCCTTCGCGCCGTCGGCCCGCGGGTGGTCCTCTCTCATGATATCTCTGAGGGGCCGAGCTTTGGCGCGCTGGCCGCAGCCAACATCCCGACCGCGTGCATGGTGCACGTGGACGTGGTCGAGTACTTCGCCCGCATCTACCTGCGCGACGCCATATCGGCGCCGCGGGCCGCGCGCTGGTGGCGGCTCCTGGGCCGGCTGCCCATGCCTGACGTGCTGCGCCTCGTGTTCGACAAGCAGGCGGCCGCGGTCGCGCACTGCGACGCGATGATCGTGCCGGCCCCGGGGATGGCGGACATGCTGGCGGCCTGCTACCCCGGCCAGGGGAAAGTGCACGTGCTTCCCTGGGGATCCGAGGCGCGCGACGCGGGCCCGTCTGAGGTCTCCGCGGCTCGAGCGCGCCTGGCTGCCGCGTGGAATCTATCGGACGGCGAGCAAGTGCTGCTCACGCTGTCTCGCATCTCTCCGGAGAAGGGACAGGACGTGCTGCTTCGCGCCGTGGCCGAGGGCGAGGCGCGCGGTGAGGCTCCGGCCGGCTTGCGCGTGGTGATTTGCGGCGCTCCGGCCTACATGCAGGGCGCGTCGTTCGCGCGGCGCCTGCGCGCGCTGGCGTCGACGCTGGCCACCCCGGTGGTGTTCGCCGGACACCTGGGAGGCGCCGAAAAACAGGCGGCGCTTTCGCTGGGGACAGTGTTCGTGTCGGCCTCGCGCCACGAGTCCTACGGATTGACGACGATGGAGGCCATGCGCGCCAGCCTGCCGGTGGTGGCGCTGCGCACGCACGGCGCGGAAGCGACCCTGGACGAGCGCAGCGGCGTTCTGGTGCCGCCCGGGACGCGCGTGGAGGGGCGTCTCTGGGACGCCCTGCGCGACCTGCTGCGCGATCCGTCCCGTCGCGCTGCGCTTGTTGAGGGCGCGCGAGAGCGGGCCGCGGCAGTGCCGTTTGCGCGGGCCGCCGATGACCTTCTGAAAATACTCAGTGATGCCGCGAGGCCAGCGTCCAGAATTCCGGCCGCTCCATGACCGTCGGATAGTGGATGAGCGCCATGTTGACCAGCACCTCGTATTCGAGTAGCACCCTGGTGACCTTCTCGTGCGCCTCGTCGGGCAGGTGCGGCTCCATCTCCTTGAGCATGGTCGCGATTTTCAATTCCTGCTCGAGAAGCTCGCCGGCGGTGATTTTGCGGTCAGCGATGTAGCGCTGCCATCCCGGGTGCGTGTCAAGAAAATCATTTCGATACAGGTCGAGGCCCTTTCCGTCGAACCAGCCGTCGCGCGCCATTTTTACGATAATCCTCCTTGCTGCGGTGTGGGCCCCTTCTCCGTGCCCGCTGCGGTTTCCTGGAGTGTCTCGCTCATCGCCAGGATCTCCGCGCGGATGGCTTCCCGCTCGGCGTGCAGCCCTTTATAGAATCCACGTTGGCGCACCGAGAACCAGAGGGCGCGCAGCGAGGCCAGGAAGCGTCCCCACCCGTCCATCAGGTAGAGCGCGGCCCATCCGCACAACGGCGCCGCTACGAGCACCAGCAGGGCGGTTTCATTGGAGCGCTCCACGGCCGCAAACAACGCAAGACCGATCCAGGTGAGCGGAAACAGTAGCAGCGCGCCGAGGATTTTCGCGGTGGAGAGCACCGTCTCGTCGGGGCCTGCGATGCGACGGGCGATGGTCCCGATGAGCCGATAGGCGGGATAGTGAATCACCGTGCCCACCGCGGCCGGCCCGACCAGCAGGAGGAAGCGCGCGGAGTGGCGCGCCGCCCGGTGGAGGACCTGGGCGGCGGTGAATCCGGCGGCGAGGTCTTCGTCATTTGACAATCCCGCCTGGCGCAAGTCGTCCTCGTAGCGGACAAGGCGCTCTTCCAGGCGCGCGATGCGCTCTGGAGAAAGACGCGCGTAGGCCTCGTATCCCTCCAGCATGCGGCGCCGCAGCGTGAAGTCATCGAGCAGGGGGCCGTGCGCTCCGAAAATCCGCGCGGCGATCGCCACCAGGGAAAGCGTGCGCGCTTCCGCCGCGTTGACGGTCACCGCGAGCAGCCCGTCGGAAATTTGTGCGGAGAGTTTTTCGACGGCGTCGTGGGGCGGATTTCCGTCGGGATCGAGGGGAACGCGCTCCACCGTGATGGGCTCACCGTACACGACCAGCGCGCGGCTGCGAAAAATCCCCTTCTGGGTGTAGTAGAGGCCGGTCGGGACGACGTGCAGGCGCGCCATTTCGGAGGCGGCGCCCAGCGCGATGCGGGCTGCGCCGGTTTTCACCGGCAGCAGGTGCGGCTTGCTGTGCGTCGTGCCTTCCGGGAAAATGGCGATGGCGCCGCCGCGTCCCAGGATTTCACGGGCCCGCTGAAAGGTTTGGGCGTTCTTGCGGGGATCGGCATTATCCTGCGTTCGGTATACCGGCAGACAATCGAGCGCGCGCGCCAACCAGCCTATTATCGGCATGCGAAACAAAGGCTCCTTGGCCAGGAAAGAAACCGGGCGCGGCGCCAGCGCGATCAAGAAAAGCGGATCCACCAGCGCGTTTGGATGATTGAGCGCGAACATCACCGGCCCGTCCGCCGGAAGCCGGTCCTGGCCGGCGATTTCCACGCGCTGGAAGAAGAGCCGCAGCACCGCTCCGATGAAGGTGGAGAGAAGTCTTCTCATCTCCGCTCCAGCCGCCACGCGGTGGCCGTCCACACGAGGCCGCTGAGGGCGACGAAGGCGGGCACCAGCAGAACCGCCTTCGCAAGGGTGTAGTGGTCCGCGAGCCACCCGACAATGACCGGCGAGGGCGCGTCGCCAAAAAGGTGGATTGACACGGTGGCGGCGGCCAGTGCGGAGGCGCGCATGCTGGGCGGCACGAGATTAACCAGCATCGCGTTGATGGGGCCGGTGGAGCCGAACAGCAGAATTTCCGCGATGAAAATCGCGGTGAGATACACTTCGCGGTTCGCTGAAGTGAGCGCCACCATGCAGAAGGGCACCGCCATGAGGGTGGAGAGGCCGGACATCCACAAATACGATTGTTTCGAGTAGCGCAACCCGTAGTCCGCAACCCATCCGCCCAGCAGGCTTCCGATGACCCCGGCCACCACCAGGATTCCGCCGAAAATCATGGGCGCCTCGTTTTCCGGAAGCCCGCGCACGGTATAGAGGAATTTTGGCATCCAGAAGCCCAGCGCGCCGATGGCAAATGTTCCCGCCGCGTAGCCCGCCACGGTCATCGCGTAGGGCAGGTTTTTCATCAGGGTCAGATAGACGGCCCAGGTAACGCTGTGGCCGGGCGCCTGCGCGCCGTCGTGCGCGCCACGCTCGGGCTCGTGAATGTACAGGGCGACGGCCGCCAGGATGAGCCCGGGCGCGCCGGTGAAGTAGAAGGCCATGCGCCAGTCATAATGATGGTTGAGCAGACCGCCCAGCCAGTAGCCGAGAGCCGCGCCGAGCGGCAGGGCGACGTAGAAATACGAAAAAATCCGTCCCCGGATATTGGCTGGATAATAATCGCTGAGCAGGGACGGGGCGATGGTGCCGTAGGCCGCTTCTCCCACGCCCACGCAGACCCGGGCCGCGAGGAGGTGCCAGAAGCCGCGCGCCACGCCGCTCGCCATGGTGGCCACGCTCCACAGGAAGGCGCCCAGGGCGATGAGCTTCTTGCGTGGTCTGGTGTCTCCCAGAATCCCGAAAATGGGCGACATCACGATAAACACCAGCACGAAGCCGGTGCCCAGCATGCCTGCCTCGGCGTCGCTGAGGTCGAGCGATCGCTGCACGCTGACCACCACGGCGGGCAGTACCTGGCGGTCAATGTAGTTGAGGAGGTTGAGCAGGGTGAGGACGATCAGCCCCTGCAGGGCGCCCCTCTGGACGCCTCCTTGAACGGAATCCGGCTGCATCTGGGCAATGGTACTACACCAGGAGGTGTTCCTCCTATCCCTTTGTTCGCCGCAAAGTGGGAGCGAACAGCGGAATTCGATGCTCGATTTCAAGCCGTTTCTCGGTTGTTCGTCGGGAATTGGGAGCGAACAACCGCGCCGCATCCATTGTTCGCCGGAATCTGGGAGCGGACTACGCGCTCATCATCCGCAGCGGCCACGGCCGCATCGCGCTCAGCGCCTTGCTCCACCCCGCAAGGCCGGTTTCCTTCGCGTAGGCGTTCTCACGGTGCCAGGCGCGCGGTCCCTGGATGCGCATGCCGGTGCTCCTGGAAAATTTCTTGCTGGTCACGTTGCCGACGACCGAGCGGAGGTACCAGAAATACGCGACCTCGCCCGCCTGCCGCACCGAAGGGTCAGTTACGTGGCGCAATCTTTCCAGCAAGTCGCCCATGTCGACCTTGCCTTCGGTCTTGCGCTCCAGCCAGCTTGAGTCCTGAATCGGCGCTGCTTCCTTGAAGGCGGCTGCGATGGAGTCTCGGTGGCCGTTTCTTACGCCCGCGGCAATGGCTTCGCCGAGCGTGTCGACCGCCTTGCGTAGCGAGGGCATCTGGCTCATGCGCACGGTGGCCACGGTGTGCGGGCTGTAGGAATTCTTCGCATAGTGCAGGGCCAGGCCGGCGAACCTTTTCGCGGAGGGGCCGTGCCCGTCGAGACCGTTCACGATGCTTGACCAGTCGATCACGTTGGTGTAGAGCGGCTCCTGGGAAACCACCGCGTAGCGCACGTGGTCGGACATCGGGAGCAGCGTCTCGAAATTGCCGACCAGGCACGAGTCGAGCACCATCACGTCGATTTTTCGTCCACTGGACGCGTGCGCGATCTCGGTGGCTTTCGCCATGTCGGCGACCGAAACGTCGCCCACGCCGTCCCGCGCGCGTCCGTGTCCACCGAGAATAAATGCGTAGCGCTGCGCCGGGAATTGGCGCATGTTTTCCGCCAGGAATTTCCCCAGCGCCTCGCCGCTCGGCGCCTTCGTCGATTTGCTCTCCGCGACGATCGGGGATTGCAGGCCGGGCACGCTGTCCTGACCCATCCAGTAGGTGCGGGTGCCCTTCCAGTCGGTGCCCGGCGTCTGCGGCTCGTGCTTGAGGCGTTTCAAGTGCTGAATCGCGCGCTTGCTGGCGATGGCCAGCGGCACCGTGTTGGCGACCAGGGCGCCGCCCAGCAGCAGGGAGGGAAGCACTCCCGCGCCGCTGGCCAGCATGGCCGTGCCGAGAACCACGCCGCCCAGTGCGGCGGCCGGCGCCAGGGCAGCCAGGAGAACGTTCTGGACGATCTTGCGGGTCTTGCTGGAGCGCTGGTGGCGGACCTCCATGACCACGTTGGCGTCCTGCTTGGAGGTGGACTCCAGCGTGTCGAGCCGCTGCATCTCGTACGGCTCGAGGTCGGACGAGGTGGCGTCGATGTGTCCCAGGATGGTCCAGGTCCGCGGGGGCTGGGGGGCGACATTCGAGATCATTGATCTCATCCTCACGGAAGCGGGCCCCAGGGTCAAGCGAATCATGTTGCTAGATCGCAAGGTTCCTTGATGGGCGTCACGATTCTGGCAAGATCCCGGCGGCATCAGAGGCCGCTCTCGCGTGTGCGGCTGGAAATTCCCAGAGGGTTCCTACCTGCCGTAGCGGTGGACCAATTCACCCGCCAGGGCAAGTCCGCCGGCCAGGCCGCCGCCGATTGTCGGGCCGGTGAGGCCGCCGACGAGGCCGAGGATGGCGCCGCGAAAAACGCCGCCGATTCCGCCGAAGACAAAGCCCAGACCGCCGCCCACCACCGTGCAGACCGCCTGGCCTTCCGAGGTGTTCGCGCCGGAGGCCATCTCCTCGGCGCCGCCACGGGCGCCGTCGAGCGCGCCGAGGACGCCGAAGGTGAGGGCGCCGAGGCCCATGCCGAGGAGCGGGCCACCCAGCGAGGAAACGACACCCGCGGCCGTGTGCAGGGCGACGCGCCCGACCTGGATGCGGGGACGAGAGGGCGTGGGCTCGGAAACTGGGGGCTTGCCGCTCAAGGTGACGTTGTCGCCTGTGGACCCGCTGTTTTCAACGGCGCTGCCAAGCGTGAGCTGCCGCGACATCGCGGTGGGGCGGGTCGGAGAGAAGTTCAGGCTGGAAAGCATGGTTGTCATCACCCTTCGTCGGCTCGTGTGCCAATCATAGGCCGACGCGCAAACGAGAACCTGAACCTACCGTCAACCGGCCGTTAAATTCGATTACGGCCGTGGACTTCTGAGCCGTCTTCGTGGATTGGGGCGCGGGCGGCACAAATCGGCCGAACCATCATTCCCCGCAGTGTCCCACGCGGCGCTGAAGGGGCTCTGAAACAGCTTCGTGCTGAGGATCCGAACAAATCAACCTCAGGCGGGTACCAGTGGGTATAATGTGCAGAGCCACCCGACGTCTCGTCGATATATCCGCCTCCCGGGGGAGAGTGTTCCCGGTGTTCTGGCCTGGCATCCTCGCGGTGGCATTGTGGCTTGGGGCAATCACGGCGATCCGCGGAGCGGCCGCGGACGTCGCCCTGCACGAAGTGGCGATGAATCCGACGCCCGTATTCGTCTTGCTTGCCTGCGTGGCGCTCTTCGGATTCGCGCAACTTCAACGATTGCTGGGCTTTCGCGCGATGATCTGGGTCATGCTGATCGCGTTTTG
>VGFD01000139.1 GCA_016868975.1 Armatimonadota bacterium
GCTGTGCGGTGACCGCCCTGCTCTGGCTGGTTCCCGCGCTCATCATCGGAAATCCGGTCACGCTGCTTTACGTGATCGTCAACTACCAGCACATCATCGAGCGCTATTTTGGATGAGCATCTGGTGAAACTGGTGCTGCCCGTTCTCGCGGCGCACCGAATAGCGGCCGGTGTCGTACCAGCGTGACTTGAGCCCGCGCTGCACGGCTTCGCAGATGTCCTTGTCCTCGTCCTGGATGTGGCCGGCCACCTCGATGCTGCGGTCGACCTTTTCTTGCTGCGTGCCTTCCGGAAAATAATAGTCGAACAGCACGACGCAGCGGTTTACGTCGATGGGCACCACCCGGTTGGTGTCCATCAGGCCGCTGTAGCAGTTGATCATGAAATTCGGGTACAGCCAGTAATAATACGCCGTGTCGCCGTGGCGGACGTCCCCCACCGCTTTTCCGCGGGGCCGCTCCTCGGCGCGCAGCGGGCTGACCTGCACGTTCCAGCCGTCGTGCAATTCGCAGTAATAGCGGGGATAATCGAGCACGCCGTGCAGCCCCGGGTGCAGATGCGCCACGTGGTATCCGCCGTCGAGGTAATTATCGACGTACACCTTCCAGTTGCAGCCCACCTCGTACGCGACCTGCCGGGCGTGGCGCAAGCCCGCGGCGTGGGGCGCGAGGTGCTCGAGAAATCCCGGAATGCAGAGCGCCTCGTCGCCGTTGATGCGCACGAACACGAACGGCCCGTGCACCTGCACGGGGATTTCCGGCAAGCGCATGGACGCCGTGTCGAAATCCTCCACGCCGTCGAACTCGGGCGTGCCCTTGAGGCGGCCGTCCAGGCCGTAGGTCCATCCATGATAGGGGCACTTGAGCCGACGCGCGGTTCCGAAGGCCTCGCATGCCACGAAACTGGCGCGGTGGCGGCACACGTTGGACATGGCGCGCAGCACGCCGTCCTCGCCGCGCACCACCAGCACCGGCTCGTCGGCCACCACGGCGGTCAGGAACTGGCCGGGCGCCGCCACCCGATCCGCGGGCCCCACGTATTGCCACGAGGATGCGAAGACCTGCTCGCGCTCCCTCGCCGCGGCCTCCTCGGACGTATAGAAGCGGGACGGCAGCGTGTGCGCCCGCGCAAGCTCGGTGATCATGTCCGCCGCCGTTCGGCGAATCCTCGCGATCACTCCTCCCAGACGTTAACATCCCGTTGCTGGCGCACGTGCCCTGCGACAAGTATCCTGTCACACGTGAACGTGTCGGCGGCAATGAGACCCGTGCCGGTCGAGCGTCCCCAGTTCCCCGTGGACGAGGGCGCGCACCCCGGCGTGAAGACCGAGTGGTGGTACCTGCACGGCCACCTGCAAGACGAGCAGGGGACGCGCTACGGCTACATGCAGGCCCTCTTCGACGTGCCCGACGTGATTAACGCGCGCTACAACGTCGACGTCCCCGCCATGCCCGGCGGCACCCAGCTTGACACCGCGCTGGTCAACGTCGACAGCGGCGATCACCAGGCCCATCGCGAATTGCACCTGCACCTGCCCTACGGCCCGCACAGGGGGATCAACGCGGGCACCCTTGACGAGCGCTTTTCGTCCAGCAAGGGCGAGTTCAGCGTGCGGCGGACCGGCCCGAACACCATCCACATGGAAGCGCCGCTGGAGCGCGGCCGTCTCAGCCTGGATTTCACCGAAGAGAAGCCCGCGCTGATGATGGGCGGCAGCGGTGAGATCCCCATGGGCCCCTACGGCTTGAGCAAGTATTACACGCTGCCCAAGATGCGCGCCGAGGGCACGGTCACGGTGGACGGCCAGACGAAGAGAGTGTCCGGCACCGGCTGGCTCGACCACCAGTGGGGCGACATGCAGATTTTCAACGGATACCAGGGCTGGGACTGGTTCGGCGTCCAGCTCGACTCCGGCGAGCAGCTCAACTGCTTCAACTTCCGCGGCGAGGACGGCAAGTCGGTGCAGGGCACGGTTGGCTTCAGCCGCCCGGACGGCACGCAGGAGCACGGCGAGGATCTCAAGGTGGAGCCGCTCGGCGACTACTGGACGAGCCCCAGCACCGGCGCGCGCTATCCGCTGGCCTGGCACGTCGTGGTGCCTTCGAAGAACGTCGACCTCACGGTGACCACGAAGGTGCAGCCCCAGGAGATGGTGGGCACCTGGCCGTACGATCCGCAGCTTGCTATCATTCCCACGTACTGGGAAGGCGCCAGCGACGTGACCGGCACTATCGACGGCAGGCCCGTGCAGGGCAAGGCCTACACCGAGCTGACCGGCTACGCGACGCCGGAAGGCGACTCCAACTCCGCGATCGCCCGCGCCCGAGCCCGGCTGCAGGCGGGAGACGTGGTGGATTGACACATCCCCGGATTGTGGGATTGCAGCTCGCGCTGAAAATGCGGGCCTGGTGGTTCGTGCGGGTGGGCGACCCGGTTACGGTGCTCGCCTGACCGGCCCGGGCTCGATACTGGCCGGCCGCTACCGCCTCGAGCGCCGGCTGGGGGAAGGCGCCGCCGGCATCGTGTGGCTGGCCCGCGACATGCGGGAGCGCGGCCTGGTGTGGGCCATCAAGGAGCTGGATTTCGACATGTTCGCGCCCGGCGAGCGCGGCGAGGCGCTGGATTTATTCGAGCGCGAGGCGTCCATGCTGATGCGGCTGCGGCACGAGTCCCTGCCCCGGGTGGTGGACCGCTTCACCGAACAGGGGCGCGAATACCTGGTGATGGAGCGCGTGGAGGGTCCTACCCTGGATCAGATCCTGGCGGCGCGCGGTGGGCCCCTCGAAGAGAAAGACGTGATCGTGTGGGGGGTCCAACTGTGCAACGTGCTGCAATATCTGCACAATTTAAATCCCCCGGTGGTGTATCGGGATTTGAAGCCGTCCAACGTGATGGTGCACCGCGAGGGCGGCAAGGTGAAATTGATCGACTTCGGCATCGCGCGCCGCGCCACGCCGACCCGCAAGGGGGACACGGCGGCCTACGGAACGCCGGGTTACGCGCCGCCGGAGCAATATGCCGGCCACGCTGAGCCGCGCTCCGACCTGTACGCGCTCGGGGTCACGCTGTATCAATTGCTGACCGCGCGCGATCCGCAGGCCAGCGGTTTCAAGTTCAGGCCGGCCCGGGTTCATAATCGCGGGGTGAGCGAATTGATGGAGGCCTTGTTGGCCGATTGCCTGCAGCACGAAACGGTCAGGCGCCCGTCGTCGGCGGTGGAAGTGCGCGAGCGCCTGTTTCAAGCAGCGGCGCAACAGGTCCGCCCGTGGAAGAAATTATTGCGGCGGCTGTTTAATCCTTGACGGCCGCATGCACCACCCCGGCCCGCGTTGCGGCGTCGGTCATCTGGGTGTGTACGAACCCGATGAAATAAACGTAGTTGTTGGTTTCCGGAATTCTGGGCACGGCGCCCAGGCGCTTCACGAGATTGGGCCCGGCGTTGTAGCCGGCCACCGCGAGCGCCAGCGGATTCCGATTGTCGCGGCCGATCCAGTCGCGCACCAGTCCCGAGATCATGCGGGCGCAGCCCTTCACGTTGTCGTCCGGATCATGCGCGTTGACGCCCAGGCCGGCTGCGGTGAAGGGCATCAACTGCCCGAGCCCGATGGCGCCGGAGCGCGAGCGCGCGTCAACGTGAAAGGCCGACTCGATCTGGATCAAGGATGCCAGGAACAGCGGATCCAGGCTGTTCTTGCGCGCTTCCCGCACGATTGCTTCCGCGACGCGCTCCCGCAGCGCGGGCTTGTAACCGGGATTGTGGAAGCCGACCCACCACGCGAGAAAATTCGTGACCCCCTCTTTTCCGGCATAGGTGGCCGGCGGTGACAGCAATATTACCGAGCGCCCTTTCAAGCCCACCACGCGGCCGTTCTGTACCTGGACCGAACCCTTTACGGCGACGGTGTAGCCGGTGCGGTCGTTGTCGAGGGTGAGCACGCGGCCCGGAAAATGAATCTGTACCGGGCCCGCGGGGGTGCGCAGCGTCATGTAGATTTCCACGCGGCCGGTATTTTCCGGGGTGGGCTCCGGACGTCCCGGGGTGCCCTGCGCGCCGGTCTGCTGGGGCAGCAGCGTCGACTGGCTCTGCACCACGCCGCGCCAGAGGACCAGCTGCTGGTCCCAGTCGGCGGGCACGCCGCCGCGCATGGCGCGCTCGGGTGTCAGGTGCGGATTGACGAATTCCTTGCCCACGTGCGGCGGAAAATACCACGGCGCCGCGCCGGCGGGCGCGCACAGCAGAACGAGAAACAAAAAGGTCAGGAAGCGCATTGCAGGCTGGATTCGCCGCGCCAGGCCGATTGCCCTACCGCCGCACCGGGACGCGAATGCCGCCGATGATCACGTCCCGCTCGCCGCGCTCCACCCGGTTGTCACGCTGCTGCTCGGCGTTCAGCAGGTGGATGCGCGCGCGCTCTACCGATCCGCTGGCCACCAGCACTTCCACGAAGTCGCGCAGCGCGTCGTCGAAAGTCTTGCTGTCGAACAGGCCGGCACGCACGCCGCCGTCGAGGAAGGCAAACGTCGTGCGGGCGGTTTCCTGCAGGGGCGCGTCTTTGGGCAGTGCTCCAACGAGAGCTGCGTGAAGCGCCTCGTAGCGCCGCGCCTGCACTTCGATTTCCCCGTCGCGCGCCGTGGCCGCCACCGCGAGGTAAGTGGGGATGGCCTCCTCACGTCCGCTGACGGCCACCATTTTCTGGAACGCCGCGAGCCGTGCTTCGGGCGTCGTCCCCGCGACCGGCACGGCCACCGCCTGCGTCGCGTCGCGGGCCGCCCGCACGCTGCCCATCCCCCGCAGCAGCGCGTCGAAAATCTCCAGCGCTTCCTTATAGTCGTTCGGCGCGGGGTGCATCTCGGAGAGCGTGCTCCAGGCGAACTCCGCGGCGGAGCGCGCGGCCGTCGGCCCGCAGGCCTCCACCCAGCCGAGCAGTTTCCGGATCTGCTCTTGCGGATTGGCCAGCCGCCCCATTTCTCCGTCGAGCCAGTCGTACAGCTCGCTGACCCGCTCGCGCACCTCCCACTCGGACAGGCCTCTGGTGGCTTTCGCCCTTTCGTGGATGGCGACCAGCACCTCGGCGCGCTCGCGCAGCGTGGGCTCGTCCTGGTGGCGGATGAGCGAGCGCATGTACGCGCGCTGCGAGGCGTCGTCCAGGCGGCTGAGCACGTCGCGCCGCACGTTGAGGTAGGGGGTCAGCTTTTCCGCAGTGGCCCGCATGTCGTCGGTGCCCGCGCCGTCGATGCGCACGCCGCACACTCCGAGCGCGAGGCGGTGGCCGGACTCCACGATGCGCCACGCCTCGTACAGCGATATTTCTTCGGGGTCTTCGCGTCCCAGGCCGTGGAAGGTAATGCCGCGCGCGTGCAGCTCCTCGATGTCGGCCGCTTCCTGGCCGTCGAGCGGAACGCTCATGCCGGCCGGGGGATAAAAGTGCGCGAACGCCAGGGCCTGGTCGGCGTTTTGCAGCGGCTCGTGGATCATCGTGTCGTTCCAGCTCACCACGGAGGTCTTGTCGGAGAGCGCCTGGTACGCCCACCACGCGGGGACGTCGCGGGTGCGGCTCAGGTCGCGCTCGGGCCGCACCGTGAAAGTGACGCCGGCCGCCGAGGCCCGTCCGAGAACGTCGGCGAGGCGGGGATTTTCCAGGGCGGCAGCATCCCCGCCCGCGTGCAGCACGTCCACGGCGCGCAGGGCGGACACCGAGCGGGCCGGCAACAACATCCCCGAGCCCACCGAGATCATCAGGGGGGCGGCAAACTGCGCGGGCTGGGCCATGAGGAAGGCGGCGGCCTCGGCGGCACAGAGGCGCTGCCAGCGGTCGCTCTCGCCCATGCGGATGGTGCGCTCGCGGAAGAACGCGACGTCGTGCTGTTCGAGGTTCTCGAGCACGGTCTCGCCGTCGGCCTTCGCGGCGGGCGAAAGGGCATCGCCGAGGGGGCCGCTCGTGACGGCCGCGGCTTCGCGCCAGAAGACGGATGATGAAACCAGCATGCGTTTATCGTACTGGATGCCGCCCGCGGATTGGTGTCCGGAATGTTACCAGCGCAGCAGGGCGCTCGCCCAGGTGAAGCCGGCGCCGAACGCGGTCAGGGCGATGAGGTCCCCGCGCTGCACGTTGCGCGCGACGACGGCCTCCGCGAGGCACAGGGGGATGCTGGCTGCGGTGGTGTTGCCGTACTTCTGGATGTTCGAGTACATCTGCTCGTCGCTCAATTCCATCGCCTTCTGCACTGCCTCGGTGATGCGCAGGTTGGCCTGGTGGTTGACCAGCAGCTTGATGTCGGAGACCTTCAGCCCGTTCTGCTTGAGCGCCTCGCGTACCGCCTGGGGCATGCGCACCACCGCGTGCTTGAAGACCTTGTTGCCCTCCATCTTGGGGAAGTAGCGGGCGGTCGGGATGAGCGCCCCGTCCACGCGGGGATCGAGCTTCGAGCCCGGCCCCTCGCACCAGAGGTCGCGCGCGTAGCGCCCGTCGGCGTGCAGGTGGGTGGAGAGCACGCCGCGATTGGGATCCTCGGTGGCTTCCAGCAGCGCGACGCCGGCCCCGTCCCCGAAGATCACCGTGACGTCGCGCCCGCGGTTGGACTTGTCGAGGCCCGTCGAGTGGACCTCCGCGCCCACCAGCAGAATGCGCTTGTACTGCCCGCAGCGGATCCACGCGTCCGCAACGGAAAGCCCGTAGATGAAGCCGGAGCACTGGTTGCGGATGTCGAGGGCGGGCACTCCGGGCAGGCCGAGCAGGGCCTGCAAGAAGCACGCGTCGCCCGGGAACGTCGCGTCCGGGGACAGCGTGGCGTACACGATCGCGTCGATGTCCCCGGCCTCCCAGCTGGCCGCCGCCAGGGCGCGCTTCGTGGCCTCGAAGGCGAGGTCGCTGGCGCCCACGCCCTCCTCGACCCAGCGGCGCTCGCGGATGCCGGTCCGCTGCTGGATCCACTCGTCGGTGGTGTCCATCCACCCTGACATCTGGTCGTTGGTCACGACCCGCTCCGGCACGTAGGTTCCCAGCGCGGCGATTGCCGTACGCGGCATGTAGGCTGCTCCTCGGAAGAATCGGCCCCCGTCATTCGCCGGTCGGGGGGGACGCCCCTACCGGGGCCGGCGGGACCCGTCTCCATCAGGCGCGAAGCCTGCGAGCCATGCAAGAGATCATTTCGAGCGCCTTTCAGGACCGGGCCCGGCTGCGGGACGCGGCGGTTCGGCGAGTCGTCGAGGAGACCGTCGCCCTGCTCGACCGCGGGGAGATTCGCGTCGCGGAAAAAATCGACGGCGCGTGGCGGGTGAACGCCTGGGTGAAGGAAGCCATCCTGCTGTATTTCAGCATGGCCGAGATGCGCGTCATCGAGCTGGGCCCCTTCGAATTTTTCGACAAGATTCCGCTGAAGAAGAATTTCGGTGCGGCCGGCGTGCGCGTGGTGCCGCCCGGCACGGCGCGCTACGGAGCGTTCCTGGAGCGCGGCTCTGTGCTCATGCCGGGCTACGTGAACATTGGCGCGCGGGTGGGGGAGGGCACCATGGTCGACACCTGGGCCACCGTCGGCTCCTGCGCGCAGGTGGGTCGCGGTGTTCACCTGTCCGGCGGAGTGGGGATCGGCGGCGTGCTGGAGCCGCCCTCGGCCAGTCCGGTGATCATCGAGGACGGCTGTTTCGTCGGCTCCCGCTCTATCGTCGTGGAAGGCGTGGTCGTCGAGGAGGAGGCGGTGCTGGGCGCCAACGTCGTCCTGACCGCGTCCACTCCGATCGTGGACGCCCACACCGGGGAGATCACCAAAGGCCGCGTGTCCGCGCGCTCGGTGATTATTCCCGGCACCATGCCGAAGGAATATCCGGCCGGCACGTTCGGCGTCCCCTGCGCGCTGCGCATCGGCGAGCGCAAGGCGTCGACCGACAAGAAAACCAGTCTCAACAACGTGCTGCGCGAATTTGCCCTGGCGGTGTGATGCGGGATCTCGCGGCCACGGCGCTCGAGCTGGTGTCCATCCCCAGCGTATCTCGCGAGGAGGAGGCGCTGTGCGCTTTCGTGCAGGAATGGGCCCGCGGGATATTATCCGAGGACGAGGTGCTGCGCCAGGGGAACGGCCTGGTGGTCAAGCCGCATCCTCGGGGAAATCGTCCGCTCATTGGATTGTTTGGACATCTGGACACGGTGCCGCCGGCCGCCGACCAGCCGCTGGGAATTCGCGACGGCCGCCTGTACGGGTGCGGGGCCAGCGACATGAAGGCCGGGCTGGCGCTGATGATCGCCGCCGTGGAGCAGCGCGCGGAACTGGCCTCTGACATCGTCGCGGTGTTCTATGACAAGGAGGAAATCGCCGCGTCGGAAAACGGGCTGGAAGATCTGTTGCCGCTGCTCCCGGCGATGGATCTCGCGGTGATGCACGAGCCCACCGCGAATCGGCTGCAGCTTGGCTGCGTGGGCGGACTCCATGCCCTGCTCCACTTTGACGGGCGGCGGGCGCACAGCGCGCGGCCCTGGCACGGAGAGAACGCAATCTACAAATCGCTCGATCTGCTGGGAAAATTCCAGGCGCGCGAGCGGCGCGAGGTGGTTGTGGACGGGCTGCCGTTCTACGAAGTGATGACGCCCACCATGGCGTGGACGCACAGGGCGGCCAACGTGGTGCCGGATGCATTTACCTTGAACGTGAATTTTCGATTTGCACCGGGACGAAGTCTGGAAGATGCGGAAGCGGAGTTGCGGAAATTCGTGGGCGACGCGGCGCGCGTGGAAATTCGGGATCGGGCGCCGTCCGGCGCGGTGTGCCGCAACGTGCCGCTGGTTTCCCGCTGGATCGAGCGGTGCGGCCTGGAAGTGGAATCCAAGCAGGCCTGGACCGACGTGGCGCGCATGACCGGACGCGGTGTGCCGGCGGTGAATTTCGGGCCGGGCGATCCGGCCCAGGCCCACCAGGCCGGCGAGTGGGTTTCGGTGGAGGCCATCGATGAGGGTTGGCGTCTGTTGAAAGGGCTGTTGACTTGAATCCCCGCCTTGCAGGGCTGTCGGGTTCGCTGATCCGCGAGATCAACAGCCGCAAGAAGCCCGGGGACATCGACCTGGGTCTGGGCGAGCCGGTCATGCGTCCGGATCCGGCGCCGTTCACCCGAGTGGCCGAGTGGATAGCGGCGAACGGGTGTCCATATTCTCCCAACGCGGGCTTCATGGAGTTGCGCGAGGCGATCGGAAGATATGCGGCCGTCGATGCAAAGGACGTGGTGGTCACGCACGGGTCGCAGGAGGCGGTTTACCTCGCCATCCGGGCGGCCATCGACAGCGCGTCGGACGAAGTGCTGCTGGTGGAGCCTGCCTATCCGGCCTATGAGAAAATCTGCCAGATGGAAGGGATTGCGCACGCCGTGGCGCCTCTTGACGCGGCCAGCGGATTTGCCCCTTCGGCCGAAGCCGTGCTGCGCGCGGTCACGCCGAAGACCCGGCTCGTCGTGTTGTCGTCGCCCACCAACCCCACCGGTCGGGTATGGTCCCGCGCGGAGCTTGAGAAGCTCGCGGCGGGGCTGGGCGATATCTGGGTCTTGTCTGACGAGGTGTACCGGGAATTATATTACGGCGAGCCGCCGGTGAGTCTGGCGGCGCTGCATCCGCGCACGCTGGTGGCGGGCGGGTTGTCGAAATCCCATGCGGTGACCGGGCTGCGCCTCGGCTGGATCCTGGCGTCGGGCCAGATGACGGCCCTGATCAGCCGCGCGCACCAGTTGATCACCACCTCAGCGAGCACGTTTTCCCAGCGGGTGGCGCTGGAAGTGCTGACTTCTTTCGACGGCGTGGCCCAGACCCGGGCAAATTACGCCGAGCGGCGCGACGCGCTGCTGGCAGCGCTCGCGGAATTCGGCCTGGAGCACGTCCCGCCGGACGGCGCATTTTATTGCATGCTGCGGATTCCGGGCGGCCGCTCGTCGCTGGAGACGGCGTTTTTGCTGTTGGAGAGGGAGCGCGTGGCCACCGTCCCCGGCGTCGCGTTCGGCGCGTCGGCGGAAGGATGGCTGCGGGTTACCTGGGTGGCCGAGCCGAGCGACGTCCGCGAGGGGTTGTCGCGCATCGCGCGGTTTTTTCAGTCGGCGTAGGGCTACTGGGCGTCGATCCCGCGGGAAGCGAGCAGGTCGCACAGACGCGCGAGCTCTTGCTCGGCGCGATTCGCGCGGCGGGCCTCCTCGTCCGCGCGGCGGGTTTCCTGGTTCGCGCGATGGGCTTCAAGCGTGGTCCGCTCGCGGTCAAAGGGCAACGGGCTGCCTTCAGCATCGTACCAGCGCAGGACGCGTCCCTCGAATCCCAGGCGAAGGCCGAGCGCGCCGCAGGCCACCCGACCGTTCGCGTCGGGAAGGAGGCGCACGTACTCGCCTCCTTCCAGGACGTACCCTTCGAGCCGCCGGCTGCGATTCCAGCAGATGAAGTAGTTGTGCGTCTTGAGCACGTCGCGGTAGATTGCGAAATTGGTGACGCGGTCCTTGCGGCTGCTCCGCTTGGAGACGAATTCCACGATGACCTGGGGCAGCAGTCCGCCCTCGTTCCACACGCGCCAGCAGTCGCGTTCCTCGTTCTCTTGCGCGCCGAGGACCACGAAATAGTCCGGGCCCACGTTCCTGCGGGGGTCGCCGTGCTGGTAGTAGATGAAGCTGTTGCTGCCAATCCATGCGGGCTGCCCGCGTGCGTCCAGCCAGGCCTGGAGGGCCTCGGTCATGCTTGCGGCATTGCGGGTGTGCGTCTGGTCGTCCATGGGAACGCCGTCATCCGCCGGATACAGGATCTCGTCATCGACCACCGCCGCCTTTCCCCGCAGGGCCATTCCCATCACCTTCCAAAGCGGCCGCGCGGGCCGCGCAAGATCCACCGACATGCTTCTGGGCCGACACGGCGCCCCTCCTTTAATTCGGTGAGGCCAGCGTATCACGGGTCCGTTTCCGCGACGTGTCCGGAATACTGCCGAAGTGTGAACGCGCTGTTGCCGTAAGATGAACAAAGTTGAACAAGTTCGTTGGAAATATGAACGAGCCGCCGAGGAAGTTGCGTCTCGGCCACCAGGACCGCCGCCACCCTCCGGGACTGCACCCGCCGGACACGGCACCGGCAGGGCGATTGCCCACGTTCGAGCCCTGTCCCGCATAGCCCCCTGTGTACGGAAGGGTTCAAGAACCTCCCGCCGCAATCCTCGTTGCCCGACTCCGGAATCAACAGGCCCGATCGAGCACCTCCCGCACCCGCGTGGTCAGCGTCACCGCGTGACCCTTGCCGGGGC
>VGFD01000140.1 GCA_016868975.1 Armatimonadota bacterium
GCCCGCCTTTCCTGGATCCAATAATAAAAGGGCCCCCGGCGAAGACCGGAGGCCCTTTTCATTCGAAGGAAGCGCGTTTACGCCTTCTTCTTGGTGGCCGCCATCGCGATTCCGATCAGCACCAGGGCGCCGACCACGATCGCAATGATGGTACCGGTCTTGCCGCCGCCACCGGGCAGACCCGGCAGGCCGCCGCCCGCGAAGAGCGTGCTCTCGGCGGTCGTCTTCACCTGGGCCAGCGCCCCCGGCATGGCGATCGTCGGCTTCTGCAGCGCGGGCTGCAGCGCGACCTGGCCAGCGTCGGCGTTCATGGTGACGGTGACGTTCTGGCCGCCCACCAGTCCGCCGACGGCGGTCTTGATGTCGCCTTCCGCCTTGCCGGTCATGAACTCCTTGAAGCGGATACTAAGATTTGTGGTCGTCTTGTTGTCAGCCGCCTTCACGTCGATGCGGGCCCCGTCCGGCGTGCCGGTCAGGTTGGGGTCGATCTGCTTCAGGGCGGCCTTCGCGGCCGGCGTCAGGTCGGAGGTCTCCAGGTAGCCGCTGAGGTGAAGCTTCTGGTCCTTCAACTCGCCGGTCATCTTGCTGTCCTTCAGCGTGATGCCGTTGATAACCTCAGCGGTGGCCTTCAACTCGGGATCCGCCATGGCCGGCTGCACCGCCAGCTGCTTCACGGCGCCGATGAGGTCGCCCTGAGAGCTGGCGTAGATGCTGCCGCTGGCGTTGCCGCCCTCGGTCTTCACGTTGGCCAGGAAGCCGACGCGGTCGAAGGAAGGTAGTCCGGCCTGCTTCATGTTGGCCATCACGGCGTCCATGTTGGAGGTGTCGGACTTGATCTCGCCCTTGCCGGTGACCTTGCCGTCCTTGAGGTCCACTGTGACGTTGAAGGACTGGTCTACGGTGGCTTTGGCGCTGATCATCGCCACGATGGACTTGGCGTTCCAATCGGCAGCCTGCTTTTGAATCGCGGCGCCCCAGCGGGCGGCCATCTCGGCGCCCTTGTTGCCCTGGGCCTTCTCGAGCTGCTCTTTCATGGTCTGCTCCTGCACGACGCCCATGACCTTCATGTAGCCCTGCAAGAACTGGTCCATGTTGGACGCGCCGATCTCCAGCGAGCCACTCACGGAGGCGGCGTCCACCTTCACGTCGAGGTTGACCTTGTCGAGCTGGAGCGCCAGCATCGACTTGAGCGAGTCGCGCATGACCGCGGGGTCCACGTCGGGGATGCGGCCCAGCATCATGCCGGCGAACGAGTTCAGCGTTTCGCGCCAGCCCTTGATCTTGATGTGGATGGCGAAGTTGGCGGTGTCGTCCTTTGCCTCGAGCCGGGTCACTTCGACCACCTCGACGGTCAGACCGGGGACGTTGGCCAGCTGGCCCTTGATCCCGTCGACAATCCGGTTCTCCTGGCCCTTCATCGCGGCAATCTGCTTGCCCGGCTCGGAGTTTGCGGCCACCGCGGCGTCCAGGGTGATGTCGGTGACCACGTCGGCGCCCGTCCCGGTTTCGGCGATGGTCAGCTTCGCGGTCTTGACCGGCAGCTTCTCCTGCACTCCAGCCGCATTGGCGTTGAAGTTCAGCTTGAGGTTGGCCTTGTGGTAGTCGGTGTTCGAGCTGCCGCTGACGGTCAGCCCGGTGAGCGGCTCCTGGCCTCCCTTCGGGTTAGGGACCGAGAAGTCGGCCTTCACCTCGACGTGGCCCACGTTGTTGGTGGTCGAGCCGCGCGCGTCGGCGGTGACCGTCGCGTTGGCCTCGGGCGGCAGCGGCACCTTGAAGTCGCCGACCAGCAGCATGTTCTTGTCGCTCAGCTCGGAGTAGAGCGACACGGCGCCGCCCTGCGCGCCGACGGCGTCCTTCAGGTCGACCTCGGTGTTGAAGGTGGCCAGCGCCGGAGCGAAGTCGATGCCGGCGTTGAACGTGCCGCCGCCCGACCCGCTGCTTTCGTCCTGCATGGTGATCAAGGCGTTGTGGTCCTTGTCGACCAGCACTTTCACGCCGCCGGCTTCCTGCGCCACGACCCAGCCCATCGCGGTCGCGACGAGGACCAGGGCCAGCAGAAGCGGCCGCACTTTTCTCAAAATCTGCATCAGGGGGTGTACCTCCGGAGCGCCCGAGGCGCTTGAATTTGTCTCATCATGCGGATGGCGCGGGCAGGGTTCGTGATCCCCGCAGGGCCTCCCTGCCGCACGGTGCGTCAAAGGAAGCGCCGGTCGCGACGCCAATATACGCGCGTGTTTCCGCGAGCCCCGTCCCCGCCCCACCCGTTCCTGGACCGTGACGTCCTGGAGCGGTGCACCGTGTCCTTTTTCCGGAGGGGATGGCCCACGCTGCCCGACATCCGCCTCGTGGAAGTGGACGGCCGCCGCTGGGTCGTGAAGGATTGGCGCCACCGCTCGCTTCCGCGCCGGTTGCTCCAGGGACGCTTCATGCTCAAGCGCGAGTACTTCTTCTTGCGCAGCCTGGAGGGGATCGACGGAGTGCCGCGCTGCGAGGGCTTTCCCGACGCGGATTCGCTGGCCATCGAGCACTTCGAGGGGCGCAACGCCTCGGTGGTCTACCCGCAGGACTATCCGCGCGGCTTTTTCGATCACCTGGAGGCCCTGGTGCGCGCCATCCACGCGCGCGGCGTCGCCCACGGGGATCTCGACCAGGACGACAACGTCATGGTGCGCGCCGACGGGTCCCCGGGCGTCATCGACTTCGGCAATGCCCTGCGCGAGTCGTGGTTTCCACTCATCCGCATGTGGCACGACCTGCTGGTCCGGCACGATCTGCAATGCGTGGCACGACTGCGCGGCCGTTTTGAGATCGATCCGGTCAATCCCAACCCCGCGCCCCCGCCCGACCTGCTGTCGTGGCAGCGCCGCGTGCTGGTGTTTTTCCGCAAGATGGAGCGCAACGAGCCGGTCCGCGTGCACGGCGTCGGAGACAATGTTTCCTGACCCTCTGAAATAAATCTGCTGGGCCGGCGACGGCGGGATCATTCCTCTTGGGAGAGATTGATTTTATGAGTCCTCGCTTGCGCTTTCCATTTTTGCTTGCCTTGATGCTGGCCGCCGCCTGCGCGACGGCATTTTCCCCGGGCGCCGACGCCAGCGGAGAAGTCGAGCTGCGCGTCCTGGGATATACCCGCTGGCTGGCCGGCGGCCCCGCGGCGCTGCGCATCGTGGCCTACGATCCGCGCGGGATGCGCGGCGTGGCCAACGTCGGGGTCCAGGCCACCCTGGAAGGGGACAGGCTGCGCCGCCCGCTCACCATTGCCCGCGGCAGCACCAACGAGCAGGGCACCCTGGACGCCCGGGTAACCGTCCCCTCGTATCTCGAGGGCTCCTACGTCCTGAAGGTGAGCATGCCGAACGCGGCACCGCTGCAATCCGCGGTGCACGTGCAAAAGGGTCGGCGCGTGTATCTCACCACCGACAAGCCGCTCTACCAACCCGGCCAGACGGTGCACGTGCGCGCCCTGGCGCTGCGCGAGCCCTCGCTGGCGCCCATCGCGGACGTGCCGGTGACCATCGAGATCGAGGACGCGCGCGCCAACAAGGTCTTCAAGAAACAGGCCCGCACCAGCCGCTTTGGCGTGGCTTCCACGAAATTCGACCTGGCCAGCGAAGTGAACATGGGCGAATATCACCTGCGCTGCGTGGTCGAGGACGAGCAGGCCGAAAAATCGTTCACCGTGAAGCGCTACGCCCTGCCGAAGTTCAAGATCGCGGTCAAGACCGAAAAGGCGTGGTACATGCCCGGCGAGACGATGAAGGGCACGCTGCGCGCGGATTATTTCTTCGGCAAGCCGGTGGCCGGCGCGAAAGTCGGCATTGACCTGCGCACCTTTGACACAAGCGAGCACGACCTCGCGCACCTGGAAGGAAAAACCGGCCCGGACGGCACCTGGGCGTTCGAGTACAAATTGCCCGAGCACTTCGTGGGCCGTCCGCTGGACAAGGGGAAGGCCTCGCTCGCCATCCGCGCCTCGGTCACCGACGCGGCGGCGCACGCCGAGGAATCTGGCTCCGAAGTGGCGGTCGTGTCCGCGCCGGTCGCGGTGGAGGTATTTCCGGAAGGCGGCCGCCTGATACCGGGACTTCCCAACCAGATCTACGTGCTCGCCATTCATCCCGACGGGACGCCCGCGGCGGGCACCGTGCGCCTGCAACTGCCCGGATTGGATCGCTCGGTGGGCACCGACGACACCGGTTTTGCCGAGCTGGTGTACACGCCGCGCAGCGAAGTGGCCTCCACGAATCGTGGGGCTGGTTGGGAAGTTCCCACGAAGCCGGTGAGCGGCACCTTGACCGCGACCGATCGCCAGGGAAATACCGCGAAGCAGTCGATATCCCTGACCATCGCCCAGACTGAGGACTCCGTGCTGCTGCGCCCTGAGAAAGCGCTCTACCGGGTCGGCGATGTGTTCCGCGCACAGGTATTGTCGACGAAGAAAAACGGCAGCGTGTACGTGGATTTCGTGCGCGACGGGCAGACCATCCTCACCGAGTCGGTGGAAATTGTCAACGGCCGCGGCACCTTGTCGATGGGACTGACGCCGGACACCTTTGGCGCGATACAAGTGCGCGCGTACCAGATTCTCTCGAGCGCCGACACGGTCCGCGACACGCGCAAGATTTTCGTGCAGCCGGCCCGCGATCTGGTGGTCGAAGTGAAGGCGGACCGCTCGAGCTGGAGGCCCGGCGAGGACGCGACGCTGCGCTTCATCGTCAAGGACAAGCAGGGCACGCCGACCCTGGCCGTGCTGGGCGTGGACGTGGTGGACGAGTCGCTGTTCGCGCTGGCCGAGCGCCAGCCCGGGCTGGAGCGCGTGTATTTCCTCCTGGAAAAAGAATTGATGGAAGCACGCTACGAGGTGCACGGCACCACGCTGGCCGACGTCATCAAGGAAGACCGCTCGCGCGACGACGAGGCGCAGCGCAACTCTCGCGCGTTGATGGCGCAGATTCCGGAAGCGGGCGCCTACGACCTCCACATGGATACCTTCGACACGAAACTGACCCAGTTGTATCAACGGCTGGCCCGCGCCACCAGCGCCGCCCATGCGTGGCGCTCGAAATTCGGCTCGAATCCCTGGGACGGCTCGGTGGAGCGGCTCGTGGAGGAAGGCCTGCTGTCCGCCACGGACGCCCGCGACCCGTGGGGGCGCTACCTGCGGCTGCGCACCCAGGACGGCTACTGTCAGGCATACAGCGTGGGCCCGGACGGGATCGCGCGCAATCGCGACGACTTTGACATGAACGATTATTATCGGATGGCCGGGCCGCGGCGCATGGCGCGCGGAGACCTGGAGATGGACGACGGCATGGTGCTGCCGGCCGCGACCGCCGCGCCCATGGGCGGCGGATGGGCCATGGAAAAGAAAGGGGACGGAGCGCCCCGCGACCGACGTGAGGAGACGCGCTCGTCGGGGAAGGACCAGCCGGCGGCCGGCGAGGCGCCCCGCATCCGCGAGTTCTTCCCGGAGACCTTGTTTGTTGCGCCCGAGATCGTGACCGACAAAAACGGCGTGGCTTCGATGACCATCCCCATGGCCGACTCAATCACGACCTGGCGCCTCAGTGCGTTCGCCTCCTCGCTGAACGGGCGCATGGGCAACGGCAACGCGGCGCTGCGCGTGTTCCAGGACTTCTTCGTGGACCTCGACGTGCCGGTTTCGCTGACCCAGGGTGACGTGGTTTCAATGCCGGTTGCCATCTACAATTACCTGCCGGAGCCCCAGACGGTGTCGTTGACGCTGGAAGGCGGCGAGTGGTGCGAATTGCTGGACGACCCGAAGCGCCTGGTGAAAATCGGGGGCAATGAAGTCGCCGGAATTTCCTTCCGCATCCGCGCGAAAAAGCCGGGCGGACATCCGCTCACACTGACCGCGAAGGGCACCAAAATGAGCGACGCGGTGCGCCGAACAATTTCGGTGATGCCGGATGGCCGCGAATTCTCCGACGTGCGCGGCGACCGCTTGCAGCAGGGCCTGAAAGCCGTGGTGCACGTGCCCGACGACGCGGTGGCGGATGCCAGCAAGATGCTCGTCACGCTGTATCCGGGCGTGTTTTCCCAGGTGGTGGAGGGACTCGACTCGATTCTGCGGATGCCCGGCGGGTGCTTCGAGCAGACGTCGTCCACCACGTATCCCAACGTGCTGGTCACCGGATATCTGAAGAAAATGCGCAAGGCCACGCCGGAAATCGCCATGAAGGCGGAGGGTTACATCAACGCCGGATACCAGCGGCTGCTCACCTTTGAAGTGCCCGGCGGTGGGTTTTCGGTGTTCGGGCAGGCGCCCGCCAATCCCATCCTCACCGCGTACGGGCTGATGGAATTCGCCGACATGGCGAAGGTGCACCACGTGGATCCCGCGCTGATTTCCCGCACGAAGCGCTGGCTGCTGGCGCAGCAGGGCAAGAACGGCGAATGGGGCGCGGGGCGCCAGGGATTTTATGCGGAAGGCTGGTCAAACGTCCCCAATTCGGATCTGGTGTCCACGGCTTATATTACCTGGGCGCTGCTGGAAACCGGGGAGCGCGGCGAAGGCGTGAAGCGCGCGGTGGAATACATCCGCAAGCACGCGTCGCAGGCGAAGGAGCCTTACACCGCGGCGCTGGTGGCCAACGCCCTGGTGGCGTATGACGCCAAAGACGCTGTGGCGCGTCGGGCGGTGGACACGCTGCTCGCGCTCCGCGTGGACGACAAGGACGTAACCTACTGGCGTACCAAGATCGCCACCGCCGCGTACGGCACGGGCCGCGCCGGCGACATCGAGACGACGGCGCTGGCCGCGCTGGCGCTGCTCCAGGAAGGACAGCACCCGGCGGTGGCCAACCGCGTGATCGGCTATCTCGTGCGCTCGAAGGACGCGTTCGGAACGTGGGAATCCACCCAGGCGACGGTCCTGGCGATGAAGGCCTTCGTGGCGACCGTCGACAAGGCGGCCGAGCGCTCGGATGCCACGGTTACGGTCACTGTGAACGGCCAGAAGGCCGGCAGCATACGCATGAACAGCGAGAATTTCGACGTCTACCAGGAGGTCGACGTGTCGCGCTTCGTGCACCGCGGGGACAATGCGGTGGCACTCAGCGTGGACGGCAAGGGCTCGCTGCTGTACCGCATCTCGACGCGCTGGTACCGCCCCTGGCAGGCCGCGCCGCCGCCGCCCTCGGACGTGCTGGGGATTGACGTGGCGTACGACCGCACGACGCTGGCGAAAAACGACGTGGCGCGCTGCGACGTGAAGGTGCGCAACTTGACGAAGCGGGTGGCCAACATGGTGATGGTGGACGTGGGCGTGCCCCCGGGCTTCGACGTGCAATCGGAGGACCTGGAGGCGCTGGTCAAGACGCGCGCCATCGAGAAGTTCTCGCTGACCGGGCGGCAGGTCATCGTGTACCTCACAAAGATCGACGCGGCGTCGACGTTCGCGATGTCGTATCGACTGAAGGCCCGCTACCCGGTGCGCGCCCAGGCGCCAGCGTCGCAGGCGTACGAGTACTACAATCCCGACCGCAACGCGCAGTCGGCGCCCAGGCTGGTGGAGGTGAAGTAGGCGCGCGTGAGGCGCTGGCCTGACACCACACAGCGTGGAGTGTCACGGGCTGTCGCCGCATGTGCCGGCGGTCAACCGGTGGCGAAGGAGGTCGCGTGGCCAGCGCGAATCTGGCCAACGCTGCGGGAGTCTCCAGGAGGATGATTCCATGTCATTGTGGACCCGAGTTGTGGAGTGGCTGGTCAGCGATTCGCGCCTGAGCAGCCTGAGCGAAGACCAGTCCAAGGCCGTCATCCGCGCGCTGGTATTGTGCGCCGAGGCCGACGGCAAGATCACCGACGAAGAGTGGGAGCGCCTGTATTCCGAAATCAAGCGCCTCCCCTGGCGCTGGCACCATCACACGCCAGAGGTGAACGCCATCATCAGCGAGTTCCGCCGGAGCGAGAAGGAGCTGCAGGAGGCGGGCGGCACGGTGGTCGACGAGATCCGCGAGGTGTCCGCCCAGCTTCCCGAGGACCCGGTCGCGAGGCTGGCGATCTACCGCATGCTGGTCAGCGTGTGCTGGTTCGACGGCCTGGCGCCGGTCGAGCACGAGGTGGTGCTCACCGAGTTCCGCAAGCAACTGGGAATCTCGGACGAGGACGGCGAGAAAACCCTGCAAAGCGTGCGAGACGAAACCTTGCCCAATCTTGGATGACCCCCTTGGATGACCCTTGAGGCGCACGGCTACGCGCTGCACGCCGGCCCGCCCTCGGTGGCTTCACTGGCCGCCGAGGGCGTGGACCGCTTTCTTACCCTCAACGACTCCGTGCAGATCTGCCGTTCTCGAGGCCAGGTAGTGGCCGTGCGGCTATACTCACGCACTCACTCAGTCCCCAACTTGACTCCAACGCACTACTCAAGTTAGGATGGTAGTGCATTCGTCTAGTGCACTACCATGTAAACCAGGGGAGCGCCCATGTCACAGCACCAAACCGTCGTGACCCGCAAAGGCCAGATCACGCTTCCTGCGGAAGTGCGCCGCGCGCTCGGGCTCCGGCAGGGCGACCGTGTAACCGTTGAACTTGCCAATGGTCAGGCAACCGTCAGGCGAGCAGAGGGTGTGATTGCGCGGACCGCCGGCTCCGTCGCGCCGATTGCTCCACCGCTTACAGCGACCGAAATGCGTGACGTCGCGGAGCAAGCGTGGGCGGATGAATCGATGGATCGGAACAAATAGATGCCGGGGGCACTGCCGTTCCTGGATACGAATATTCTACTGCGACACCTCACCCACGACCATCCAGAACACTCGCCCCGGGCGACCGCATACCTGAGCCGCGTCGAAGCCGGTGAACTTCGGGTACGCACCGCGGATACAGTCATATTTGAAACGGTATTTACCTTACAACGATACTACAAACTGTCCAGGGCAGAAATACGCGATCGCGTTCTGCCCATCATTCTTCTACCAGGAATCGTACTACCCGGAAAGCCACGGCTGCGCGCGACATTCGACCTGTACGTCCAACACAATGTGTCCTTCATTGACGCCATGCACGCCGTCCTGATGCAACGTCTCGGAATCCAAGAAATCGTCAGCTTTGATCTTGACTACGATCGGGTTCCTGGCTTGAAACGAATCGAACCTTGAGGTGGTCCCCCGCGGTCAGCGGGCGAGTGATGCCGACGAGGGCGCCCTCCGCTCCTGGAAGAGGCAAGGCCAGCCACTGGAGGCGGATCACGGGCTGAATCTCGGCACACCCAGCTCGTGCAGCGCCTGGGTGACCTTTCGGGTGGCCGCGCTCACCGTCTGCCCGTCCACCGGCGCCCGCTCCACCACGCCCACGTGCCAGCGGTCCATCACGGCCACCACCGCTTCTGAAAGCCCCTGCAAATCGTAGCCGCCTTCCAGTACCGCGACCAGTCGGCCCTTCGCCGGCGTTTCCTCGGACATCACGCGGACCTGCTCGGCCAGTCGTGCGAATCCTTCGGTGCTGACTCGCATCCCACCCAGCGGATCGCGCTCGTGGGCGTCGAAGCCCGCCGACACGATAATTAATTCCGGCGCAAACTCGCGCACCGCGGGCCGTAAAACGTCATCGAAAACAAACGCATATTCCCCATCCCCCATGCCGGCCGGCAGCGGCACGTTCAGCGTCGTGCCGGATGCGCCGCGCTCCCGCACCCGTCCGGTCCCCGGATACAGCGGGCTCTGGTGCACCGAAAAATACAGCACCGACGGGTCGTCGAAAAAGACATCCTGGGTGCCGTTGCCGTGGTGTACGTCCCAATCGACGATCAACACGCGCTTCAAGCCCAGCGCTGCCTGCGCGTGGCGGGCCGCCACCGCCGCGTTGTTGATCAGGCAAAACCCCATCGAGGTATTCGGCGTCGCGTGGTGGCCCGGCGGCCGGCACACCGAAAACACCCAGGGCACGCCTTCGCCGACCACTGCCTCCACCGCGCGGCACGCGCCGCCCGAGGCCAGCCGGGCCACGCGAGAAGACTGCGGCGAGAGCAGCGTGTCAGAGTCAATCCATCCACCGCCGTTTAAGCAGAAATCGTCCAGCCCCCGCGCGTATCCCGGCGGATGCACCCGCTCAATCTCCGCGTCGGTCGCCGGCCGCGCGTCCAAGAACGAAAGCTGCGCCTTCAGCGGAGATGCCGAAAGCGCAGCTTCGATGGCGCGCAGCCGCTCGGGACGCTCCACGTGCGCGGAGGAGCCGTGCAGCAAGAAATCCGGGTCGTAGATGACCGCCCCGGACAGGCTACTTCTCCTTGCGGATCACCTTGATGAGGTGGTCCATCGTCTCTTTGGACATCGGGATGACGTGATCCCGAAGAATCCGCTTGACCGCCTCGCTGGTGTTGGTCAGGCTGTGCTTCTGCGCGTAGTCGAGGACGTTCTTGTCGCTGACCAGCTCATTGCTGCGGATGAGGTACTGCACCTCGACGAACAGCTTCTTCTGCTTGCCGGCATCCGAGCTTGGGCGCACCGTGACCTGGTGCAGCGAGTCGGCGTGGGGACCGCTCTTGATGCCCTTCTCGATGCGCTCGCGGGCGGCGGTCTTGAGGTCCTCGATCTTGGCGCGGCGCTGGTCGAGCGTCAGCTTCTGGTTGGCCGGGTCGCGCTCGTCGAACTTCACGTCGACCGGCGCGCTGATGACCAGCAGGTTGCCATTTTCGACGTCGATGCTGCGCTCGAAGCCGAACGTCTTGGCGCTCTCAATGTCGAGGAAGCGCAGGCCACCGTGCTTGGTGGGCGATCCCGCGACCAGGAACTTGCCGAGCACCTCGGCCAGAATGGTATTGATCTCTTCCGAAACCAGGCTGAGCTTGAGGGCCGCCTTCTGATCGGCGGGCGCCTTCTCTTTGGTGGTTGCCATCTTAATCCTCCGTTTTGACGTAGCCGGCCGTCGCGGGCTGGCGATCCAGGCCGATGCGCAGGCGGTCCATCGTGATCAGGTTGTTGCCCTTGTTGTAGACCGAGAACTCGTAGTCTCCGGTCATCACAATGGACTTCGTCGGACACGCCTCGGTGCACAGGCCGCAATAGCAGCACAGATTCATGTCGATCGAATAGAGGGACGCATATACGACGTCCTTATGCTCCGGAACCTCCTCGGCCTTGAGGAAGATCACCTGATCGGGGCAGATATCCACGCAGATGCCGCAAGAGATGCACATCTCGGTGTCGCAAGACAAACAACGGCGGCCTTCCGTGACGACGTCCTCGGTGTTGAAGCCGAACTCGC
>VGFD01000141.1 GCA_016868975.1 Armatimonadota bacterium
CAATGCCCATCACCATCTGGTTGACGTTGCGCCGCATCATCTCGTCGAGCCGATGGTGGCGCCCGCGCTGCTCGACGTGGGTCTCGATGGTGATGCCGGGCAGGAATCCCAGGCCCGGCTCGATGCGCACGCTGTCGTCTTCCTCCAGGCCGGCCACCATGATGTCGGAGAGCGCCGAGGTTGACGCGCTGGTCGTGTAGACCGGGGTGCCGCGCGTGAGACATTCCAGCACCACCTGGTGGGTGAGCGTCCCCTTGAGCAGGCGGGTCAACAATCTCTGATCGCCTCCGGTGATGATGATGCCGCTGGCCGCTTCCAGCGCGCCGCGCACGATCGGCATGTCCACCTGGTTCTCATCGGGATCCACGATCCAGCATTCGGCCGCGCCCATTTCGCGAAAGACGCGCGGATACACCTCACGGGTAATCTCCTGGCGGCTGGCCACCGGAATAATGGCAAGGCGCGCGCCGTGGCCGCCGGCCAGCCACACGAAGTGAGGGCGGACGAGATGCTGTGGATCCTGGCCGCCTCCCAGGGCGACGAGCGTTCCTTTGTAAGAGCGGAGTCGGGCGATGGCTTCGTGGATAGCTATGCAACCTCAACCCTGCTGAACATGCCGGCCGCGACCCATTCCTGGAACCAGGCGAAGACGTCGCCCTCGCGCACCTCCTTGCGGCGGGAAATGCGGATCATCGCGTCGGCCAGCGGAACGCCCTCGACGAGCGCCTTCAGCAGATCGTATCGGGCACGCGTCAAGGGGTAGCGCGCCATGCGGAAATTGTGACGGACCGCCACCACCCACGTGCTGCGCCGCTTCGTGGGGGGATGGTTGTGATCGGGGTCGTCGATGGTGGCCAGCCACTCGCTGACCGGATACTGGAAGGCCACCAGCCGAAGCGCGGACACCGGAATCAGGCGCGCCGTGGCCCAGGCCTCCGGGGGAATTTTCGCGGCCTCCGCCGGGGTGAGCACCGGATCCACGGCTTCCTCGAATACTTCGCACAGGGCCCATTCCAGACGCGCAAGCTCGGTCAAGAATCCCAGCCGGTGCAAGCCTGGAGCCTGCGAAAGATACTCCACGAAATGTTCGCTCAAGTGGTTGAGGTTGTACGAACACGACGGCCACACGGTGACGTAGCCCTTGACCAGCGCGTGCCAGGTGTGATGTGAAACGAAATGGCACACGCCTGGAAAGTCGTTCTCCAGCGCCTCTTCCATCCGTGCGAGATACTGGTCGCGGTAGATGTCGAGTCGCTCCCGCGGTCCGAGGCGATCATTGGGAATGATCAGCGCGGCCGCGCCGTCGAAGTTCCCCTCGGTGCTTGCGTTGCGCATGGCCTCGTCCTCGTCGCCGGGGTCGACGATATACCTTTGCACAAATTGTTGGAGCCGCTCGAGCGTGTCAGGCATAAGCCGCCTCTTTTCGTTTCGCGGCAGCCTCGCGGAATTTCTTCGCTTTCATGATCTCAGCGTGCACGACCTTGAACTCGGGGACGTCCTCGTCCCACTCCACCATGGTCGGACGCCCGCCGGTGCGCGCAGTGATGCGCGCATAGAGATCCCACACGCCGTCGACCACGTGGTCGGAATGAGTGTCCAGGATGTGGGTTTTCTTGTGGGTGTGTCCGGCCAGGTGGTGGTACACGATGCGGTCGACCGGGATGGCGTCGATGTATTCGTTGGCGTCAAAGCCGTGGTTGAAAGCGCTTACGTAGATGTTGTTGACGTCCAGCAGCAGCCCGCAGTTCGCGTCCTCGCACATGCGGTTGATGAATTCCCACTCCGGCATCTCGTCTGAGGTGAATTGCACGTAGCTGGAAGGATTTTCCACGATGAGAGGACGCTCCAGAAAATCCTGCACGGTCTTGATGCGCGCCACCACGTGTTTCAGGGCGTCCTCGCTGAGCGGGACGGGCAGCAGGTCGTGCACGTTGCGCCCGGCCACGCCGGTCCAGCACAGGTGATCGGAAACCCAGGGCGCGTTGATGCGGGCCGCCAGGGCCTTCAACTTGCGCAGATAGTCGAAATTCAGCGGATCGGTGCTGCCGATGGAGAGGGACACGCCATGCATTACCACCGGATACCGCTCAAGCACCCTTTCGAGGACGTGCATCGGCCGGCCGCGCGATTCCATGAAGTTTTCCGAGATGATCTCGAAAAAACCGATCGCCGGCCGCTTCGCCAGGATGTGCTCGTAGTGCTGGGTGCGCAATCCCAGGCCCAGGCCCAGGTCCGGCAGCCCGAATCGATTCTGCATCTTCCCTCTGATCACGGGGTCGGGGGGGGAGGCCCCCTGGGTAAGTAAGTTGGGGAAGGGCCGCGAACGACCCTCCCCCAAAGGATCTAGTGCTTGATGGGAACGGCGCAGCCGCCCTTGCCCTTGCAGGTGTTCTTGCCGGCGCAGCCCTTGTCGCCGCTCTTGCAGCCACCCTGGCCCTTGCAGGCGTTCTTGCCGGCGCAAGCGTGCTTGGAGGCGGCGCAACCGCCCTTGCCTTTACACGAATTCTTGCCCTTACATCCGTTGTCGCCGCTCTTGCAGCCACCCTTGCCCTTGCAGGCGTTCTGTCCGGCGCACACGTTCGTGGCGTTGCAGTTGGACTTGGAGCCGCAGCCGGATTTTCCGCTGCACGAATTGTTGTCCGCGACCTGATCGGCGAAGACGGGACCGGTGACGGCCACGGTGGCCATGCCAGCGACGGCGGCGGACATGAGCTTGGTGAAGTCTCTGCGTTTCATGGGTAGCCTCCTTCATGATTGCCAGTGAGGTCGGGCAACGGGCGCGCGCTCGGAATCGCGTGGCCCGGATCGCCCCGATGTCCGCAGCCACGGCCGCGGACCAACGATGGTTCGGTTCTGTGGTTGAAAGTCCTGTTGTTACGGCCCTCCCTTCGAGTTGCTTTGAGTCTTGTTCAAGCGTCGGGCCAGCTCCGCCGCGGTGTACGAGGGGAGCGAGCAGCGCCCGTTCGCGCACACGAAGGCGGCGGCCCGCTCCAGTCGGGGATAGGCGACGTCCATCGAGGGCAGCGGGGCCCCCGCTGGATCCCACACTTCCACGCGCCGGTAGGGGCCGGCCGCGCGCAGGGCCGCCGCCAGCAGGTCCCGGGTGGCCGTGTCTGAATGTGCGCCAACCACGGTCACGTGGAGCGGCTCGCCGGCCAGCTCGGCGTCCACCAGCAGTGCCGCGCCAGTTGCACCGCCGCGCGCCACTGCGGGCTGGGCAAGCCACCCGCGGGCGTGTTCGGCCATGGCCGCGTACTGCGCCTTTCCCGTGTAGCGGGCCAGGGAATTGGCGAAACGCGCCAGCCATCCATTCTCCTCACGCTGGGGCTGCCAGCCGGGGGCCGTCGCAAACCCGGCCGGCCGCTTGAAGCGGGCGCCGATGAATTCGGCGCTGGCCTCGGCTCGCCGCAGCCATGCCACGTCGGCGGTGGCTTCATACAGCGCCAGAAAGGCGCGGGCCATGGCCAGGGTGTCGCCGAGATACGGCCCGCCCGGATCCTTCTCGCCGTGGCGGAATCCGCCGCCCGGGAGGGACCGATTGGCCACCATCCAATCCGCGGCCTTGAGCGCCATGTTCAGCGCCTCTGCATCCCCGGCCGCGTGCAGCGCGCACAGAGCCTCGATGGCCCAGCCGTTTTCCCGCGCATACACGTGGGTGTCCACCCGGGGGATGCCTTTTGCGCGGCGGGCCGCGTCGTCCATCGCGAAAAACTCCGCGCTGTGCTCCCCGTGAACGAGGTCCGCGTCCTGGCTTGTGTAGAACGCGCCCTGCGGGGAAGTCAGGAAATCCTGCAGATAGCGGCGCACGTTTTGCGCGCCCTTCAGGTATTCTGGGTTGCCCCAGAGCAGGTAGGCGCGGGCGTACAAGCGCATGTTGTCGGCCTGCACGGCCATGATTTTTTCGAAATGGGGATTTACCCACACGCCGCTGTCGGAATACTGGTAGGCGCCGCCCCACACCGGATCGAGCAGGCCGAGCGCGGCGTCCAGCGTGTGGCGGACCATTTTCTCCGCCCCCTTGTCGCCCTGCCGGGCCCGTTCCATGGCATATTCCATGGAGTGCGGCTCCAGGTACTTGTGTACGAATCCCCAGCCGGCAAGCCGCTCGTCGAAGCGCTCGAGGTGCAGCCGGATCAATTCCTCGCGGAGCGCCGGGGTGAATTTGCCGGGCTGCACTTCCGCCGCGGGCGGCGCCATGGCCGACGGGCCCGGCGTGGGATCTGCGACGAACGCGGTCAACAGCGAGATCATCCGCTCCGGCGGGATGTAGCCGGACAGTTTCGCGAGCTCTCGGCCGTTCCAGTCGTAGATGACCGTGGCCGGCCACCCGTAATCCTCATAGCGGTTGGAGAGATCCGGGCGGGAATCCTGATCGACGCGCACCGCGATGAAGTGCTTTGCCATGATGGCGCGCACCCGCGGGTCGGCGTACGTCTTTTCGTCCATCACGTGGCACCAGTGGCACCACACCGCCTCCAGGTCGAGAATGACCAGCCGCTTTTCCTGGCGCGCGCGGGCGAACACCTCGTCGGAATATGCGTTCCAGGTAATCTCCGAAGCGCCCGCCGCCGTGGAAAGAAGGCACAGCAAAGCCAGGGCGGATGCCATGATGCGCATGGAATTGCCTCCGATCACGCGGAAATTTTCTCCCGCGGTGTCAAGTCCAGGGTTGGGGTGTCGCCCTGGGTGATGCCGAGTTTTTGCCGGATCCACCGGCCGGCCCAGTAGTCGACACTGAGCACGCCGGCGCCGAAGAAAATCAGCCAGGCGAGCAGCGCGAGATAGGCAAAGGCGGTGATGTCCGTGGGAACCTTGCTGAAGTCTTCCGGGACCGAGTAGTTGAGCAGGTAGCGGAAGGCATTGATGGTGTCCTCCCTTTCGGTGGTCATGAGCGCCACGATCATGCTGACGGCAAGCCCGCTGGCAAAAAACCGGGTGAGCACGCCGGCCATGATGGCGATGCCGCCATAATACTCCAGGTGCGCCACAAGGTTCGCCTGCAGCTCTGGATGGGGGATGTTGAGGCTCTTGAAGAACTCCGCGACTCCGTCCAGATGCTCGAACTTGCCTTTGCCAGTGAGGTAGAAGCCCATTCCGACGACGAAACGGGTGGCGGTCGACACGAGGAACGACAGGTAATAGAACAGACGATCCCAGTAATACAAAGCCCTACCCGCGAAATTCATGCCGCCTCCTACATTGCCCTTAAATGAGAGGCCGTCCGGGAAAGTTCCCGTCGGTCCGGGAATGCGTGCGCTTCATCACAAGCCACGAAGAGGGGATGGCGATTGTGCATGGCCACTCGTTCCATACCCCCTTGAGCCTCCCCTCCCCGGGGGGGTACAATAGCCCCATGCAGAACCGCATCATGGGCAAGGGCTGCCTGGGGTGGCTCCTCTTTATCGTGCTGCTGATCAAGGCCGCGATTTCCTGGCTGAGCTGGCTGGCGGGCCTTATCGTCACCCTGGTCAAGATGCTCGGGCTGGTCATCGTGCTGCTGATCGTGCTGTTCGTGGTGCTGATCGTGATGGCGCTGGTGCGGCGGCTGTCCCCGGCCCAGCGGGAAGTCTACCCGCCGACTCAGCGCGACCTGCCGGAGCGCGAGCCGCCGAGCGAGTAACCGGATGTTCACAAGCCCGCGTGGATTTTCCACCGTGCGTTGCTTTATGCTGGAGGCGCCATTTTTTTCGAAGAGAGCCGTGATCGTTACGTGATCATCCACCAGTCGTTTCCCGGCGCGCCGCCACCTCCGCCGGTCATGGTGGAGGTTTCCGAGGCCTTCACCCACGGTGAGGACTTTGTCGTTGCCGCGCACGCGCATGCAGCCGCCAACGGAGTGGCCGATCTGGAGCGCGAGGCGCGCGAGATGAAGCTTGCCCTGCTGCGCGACGTTGAGGCGCAGGCCACCGTCCCCAGGGCGGTCCCCGCGTCGATGGCCGCCATCCACGCGCTCCACGCCGGCCTTCTGTGCGGCGCTCTGGACGGGGTCATCACCATGGTGGCCGGCCAGACGCTGCAAGACCCGCCGATGTCGGCCAGCGCGCCCGGGCTGCAGCCCAAAGTGGATCTTCTGGTCGGCGAAATGGCGCGCGGCCGCGAGGTGGCCGGCGCGCAGTGGCGGGGGATGGAAGCCGACGACCTGCACCTCCTGTCGGGCTACGGCAAGCACGAGAACCGCAACACCGCCGAGGAAGCCGCGGCGGCCGCCGAAGGCGCCTCCCCGCTGGACTGGCAGACTTTTCTCCTGGCGTCGTTCAAAGCCGGCTACGCGGTCGGACTGGTCGACGCCACGCTGGTTTCGGTGCACGGACAGAAGCCTGGGCAGTGAACATCTCCAGTATCCTCTGCCGATCAGCCACGAAGGGTTGGAGCGTCTCTTGCAGAGTACCGGGCACCAGTTTCGCGTTGAGGATATTCCCGGGCGCTAGGCCAGATCGTCCACCCTCACGTCGCTGGCCGTCTCGTAAAGCACCGTGTCGTCCGTCATCGTATCGTGCAGCGAGGTGTCGTCGGACATCGTGTCGTTGAGCGCGTCGATGGCGATGTGATCGAGAACCTCGAGCACGTCCATGGTGTTGAGGAGATCCACCGGATCGATCTGCTCGACGGCCTTGCCGCCGCTGATGATGGCCTGATCATCCAGCCGGATGGCGCTCGACACGCGCTGCACCGGGTGCCAGCGCATCCAGCACATTTCCTCGCCGAGGGTTTCGTCCCAATATTCGTATTTTGCCAGCATCTCGTAACCCAGGCGGCGGATGGGGGCGGCATGCTCCTCAAACAATTTGTAGGCGTTGCGTCGGCACACGCCCTCGACGTGTTTGTCGGCATGGCCGCGTTCGACCAGGTCCTCGCCCATTTCCTTGAGAAGACGGTAGAGGACGTTGCCCTGCGCGTTGACCACGCGTACGTCATCCACCAGGATCACGGCTTCCGGGCGCGGCGTGTCCACCATGCTGCGGGTGAGCCACGCGACGAGATATCCCTGGCACTCGCCGTCTTCCTCCGCAATCCACGAAAAGGAGAGGCCGCTGGTTTCCAGCTCGGTCAGCCTGGCCGCCAGCGCGTCACGCCCGTGCCGCATGGCGGCGGGGTAGGCGCGCTCCAGCCGCTCGATCAGCGCCGCGTCGTCCCCCGCGAGGCGGCGGCACTGCAGGCTCACGGGACGGCGGTTTCCCCGGCGAGGAGGCTGCCAATGCGCTCGCGGGCGGCGTCCAGGTGCCGCACGCACTCGGCCAGCGCCGCGTCGTCGCGGGTGCCGAAATACTGGCCCACCGCGCCCAGCGCGCTCTGGATCGAGCTGATGCCCAGCGTGAGCGCGTCCGGCAGAGGCGCGTCTGGCAGCGTGGTGAGTATGGGGTGGCTGGTTTCCTCGGCGAGCACCTCCAGGCGCTCCAGCGCGTTCTGCATGCGGGCGACCACGTAGTCGAGCGTTGACTGACGTTGCTCGAAATCGAGCGGATCGCGCACGCCGCGAAGGACCCCGGCGAAATCGCCGAGCGCCGAGTTGATCTCCGCCTGGATGGCCCCGAACTGGGCCACGAACTCCAGCACGTCGCGCTTGGCCTCGTCGGGGAGGTGCGCGATCTCGTCCTGGCGGCGGCGGAGATCCTTGAAGTTGTCCTCCAGGTCCTCGCGCGTGTGGTCGAGCAGTTGCTGCACCACGCCGGTAATGTGGGAAAATAATCCCTCCGCGCGCTCGCCGCCCAGCGGCACCTCGCCTTTGCGGATGCGCGCGGTCAGATCGCGCAGCATTTTCGCGGGGTCTCCGTAGCGCTGGCGCGCGCGAGGGGTGAGCGCGGCGTCGCAGTGGGGACAGGTCGCCGCGTCGTCGGACTCCTGCTCGTGCTCGCAAAACGGACAGATCATGGCGCTCAGGCTTCCCGGGTCTGCGGCACGGCCCCTCCCGGGCCGGCCTCAACGGGGTCCTGCTGCGGCGCGCGGGCAACCGTCTCACCGCCCATGGCGGTCGCGCCGGCGCCGTCGTCACCGATATCCGGGAGTTCCGTCCGCGCCTGCACGCTGGGTTTCTCCGGGGAATCCTCCAACGCCTGGCGCGCGAGGTCGTCCACCTGGGCATCGATGGGGATTTTTTCACTGGCGACCTGCGTGTAGAGCAGCGCCAGCGTGCGCTGGTCTGCGCGGCGGGACATCTGGGCCTGCTGATCCGCGTTCTCTTTTTGACCGCCGCCCAGAATGCTGGCGGCAAGCCGGCGAATCTCCGCCTCGTATTGCTCTCTCTTGCTGCCGCCGCCGTTCGAGGTGCCCGGAGCGGCCGCCGCGCCCTGTCCGGAAGCCGCGTCGCGGCGCGCCTGCTGGGCGGAGGCCAGGCGTCGGTCCGCCTGCTGGCGCGGGTCGTCCTGCTTGTTCTGCTGGTCCTGGTTTTTCTGGTCGCCCTGCTGGTTTTTCTGGTCCCCGGGATTTTTCTGGTCTGTTTTCGGATCTTCTGGCTTCGTCGCGTTTTCTTGTTGGATTCCGGCGACCTTCGACGGTGCCGCGGCAGCCTGCACCTGGGGCTGCTGCGCCTGGCCGGTGGTTTGCGGGATGGATGGCTGGGCCGCCGCCAGCGGCGTGAAATTGACGTTGATGACGTTGACCACCGGCGCGGCGGGTCCCGCGCCCATGGTGGGCATGCCGCCCATGCCCATGGTGGGCATGCCGCCCATGCCCATGGTGGGCATGCCGCCCATGCCCATGTTTGGCATATTGGGCATGCCCATGTTTGGCATATTGGGCATGCCCTGCGGGCCGCCCATCTGGGACATCTGCGACATGGCGGCCATGTTGTTCATCATCTGCCCGGCCATCATGCCCATCTGCATCCCGCCCACGGCGCCCATCAGTGCGGCCATGCCGCCGCCGGCGCCCACGCCCAGCTCGGCGAGACGGGTGAGGATGTCGTTTTGCTGCATCATGTTCTGTCCCAGCAAACCGCTGATGCGATCCTTTTCGCCGCTGATCTGGGCCAGCCGCTGCATCCCCTGGTTCAGGTGATTTTCCGCCAGTTGCTGGCGGGCCAGCGTCTCCAGTTTCTGGAGCTTCATCTTCTCCTTCATCTGGCACATGGCTTCCGCTTTTTGCAGCATCGTCTTGCCGACGGATTCGAGCTTCTTGGCCATCATTTCCAGGCCCTTGGCGATAGCCTTCAGCATCGCCGCCACCGCCCGCAGCGCAGCGGCCAGCGCGGCTCCCACGAAGGGAATTCCGGCCACCGCGGCGGCGGCCGCTTCCACCCCCTGGGCGGCCATCTGCAGGCCGCGCGCGGCCATTCCGAGGGTTTTTCCGACGACCTCCAGGGTCTTGGCGATGCCTTTGAACATCATCTCCTTCATGCCAAACATGTTTTCTTGCATGGCGAATTTCTGACCGAGCTGGCCCAGGCTCTGCACATGCTGCGCGAGCCCGGCGTTGGCCTGGCTCTGGATCATCTGATCGTTTCCGACCTGCCCGAGCGCCTGCATCATCTGGGAGCCGTCGGTGCGCGTGGTGCGCAGGGCGCCGGCCAGCACGTCCACGTCCATGACGCCCATGTAGCCGCCGCCCGGGGTAGAGGAGAAAGCCGGCGCGGTGTACGACGCGCCCAGCGTGTAATTGACCTCAGCGGCTCCCTGCAGGCCGGGATCTTTGAAGTCGAGGTTTTCGAGGCCGCCGCTGACCGCTTGCTGGCACAGCGGGTTGGAATTGAACGCGTTGACCGCGGCCACCGACGTCTGGCGGGCGTTCGTCGTCGCGCCGACGCTGTTGGCCTTGTTCGTTTCCAGCTTGGGAATGGTGTCCGGTGGAATCTTCTTCCTCGCCTTTTTCGGCGCGGACTTGATCTTGTTGATCGCGGTGTCGAATTGCGTCCCCAGCTCCTGCGGGACTTGCTCCGGCACGGCCTGCAAATTCACGGCATCCATCAGTGGTAACATCCCCAGCGTGTGTTAGAAACAATATCCCACCGGACGAGGCTCCGGTCAACCCCCCTCCCAGGCGATCCACTCCCCGCGGGGGCGCCCGCCTGCGTTCCCTCCTGACCGGCCCGAGAAAATCGGACGCTCTAGCTCTCCGGATCGGGCAGGCCGCTGAGATGATCCCGCGTGTTGAAGGAAGTCAGCGCCCAGACGGCGGCGCCGCCCACGCGGACGGTCCGCATGCGGACAATCCCCGCCCAGCCCAGGCGGAAGCGCTCCCATTCCCAGGGCACCGCCTCGATGCCCAGCAGGTAGGACAATATCACGGCGATGGTGCCGGAGTGCGCGACCATCAAGATTTTCTGGGGACGGTCGGGAATTTTCCAGAGCAGGGGCTGGTCGGCCCGCTCGGTTCCGGTGAGGGCCGTCAGGATTCCGCCGGTGACGCGCTCGTGAAAGTGTCGAAACGATTCTCCGCCCTGAATTCCGTCCCACCATTGTTCCAGGTTTCTCGCCCGCGCCGCGGCGAGGAATGCGTGAACCTCGTCGGCGGGCGTGCCGTGCAACGAGGGCAAGCGGATCTCGCTGAGCCATTCCGCGCTGTGGATCTCGAGGCCGGCGCCGCGCGCCACCGGCTCGGCTGTCTGTTGTGCGCGCACCAGGGGGCTCGCATGGATGGCGTCCCAACGCTCGGCGCCCAGCGTGTCGCCGACGCGCGCGGCCTGTTCGAGGCCAAGGGGCGTCAGCACGGGGTCGTCCACCGCGCGGTCCTGCGGCTCCCAGTCGGGTTGCGCGTGGCGCACCAGGACAAGCTCAATCATGCGGGGGAGTTGCGCCCGGCTTGTCGGGGGTCCTGCTATGGCTTCGTGCAGTACCACACCCACCAGACCAGAACGCCTTGCAGGGGAAGGCGAGCCCACAGCAGGAGCGGAGGAAAGCCTCCAATGTTGTTCACCGCCATGTGGATGTTCGCCGGGAATATCGCGACCAGCAGGACGATAAGGGAAATTCCCGCCGGGTAGCGCAGCGCGGGGACGAGCACGGCGAGCCCGCCGAAAATTTCCCAGAGGCCGGTCAGGTAGATCATAGGCAGGTGCCAGGGAATGTAGGGCGGCATGATTTGCAGGTATATTTTAGGCCTCAAGAAGTGCATGGTGCCGGCCGCGACAAAGAAAATTGCCAGGAGCCAGGTGAGGAGCAATTTAAGCATCAGTGGGCTCCATTTCGTAATAGGCGTTGACCATGCGCGGAGCGGCGTCGCTGACGTCGAGCAGGGCGGTCAGCGTGACGTCGCCGCGAGGTTGTCCAGGCCGTGAAT
>VGFD01000142.1 GCA_016868975.1 Armatimonadota bacterium
ACGTAGCCCACCGCACTCACCGCCACGGCAGGCGAACCCGCGTATTGTAGCGGGCCGCCAGGGCGTCCGCGCAGGCTTCGAGCGCGCGCTTTGCGTCCTCCAGCGAGGGCAGCGCCAGATTTTCGCGGGCCGCGAAGTGCGTCCAGGATTCCAGCTCTTTTGCGTGCGCGCCGGTTTCCGTGTGGACCTCGTGGGCGCGCAGCAGCAGGCGTTTTTCGAGATCCGCGGATTTTGCCCTCACCGATCGGGCCGGCGCTTCGTCCACCGTTTTAAGCAGCGCCAGCGCCTCAATGCCAAGCCCGCGCATCTGCCAGTCGGCGCGCTCCGAGCCCACCCGCGCCAGGGCGGGCCACAGGCGGCGGTGCACGAAAGTCACCTTCCCGTTGACGAGCTTTGCATCGACGCAGTCGTGCGCGTCGTCAAGCCTTTCCGCGCAGTGAAAAATCGCGTGATTCTTGGGATGACCCCACCACGATCCCTTGACGGGCTAGCCCGCCACGATGGTGGCAAGACTCGGGAGCACCGCATCTTGCAGCAGGATCACGCCGTGCTCGTGCAAGGCCGCAACCACCTGATCAAAACTCATCGAAGCGCCAGTGCCGCGCGCAGCGCCTCCACCTGGGCGGCAATTTCCGACTCGGTGTACGGCTTCACGGCGACCTCCATCGGAATCGAGCCGTCCACCAGACCGGTGTTCATGTCATATTCGAAATGCGGAATTTCTCCCCGCTCCAACGCCTGGATTTCGGCGCGCGCGATGGGCCAGAGCGGCGGGCGCTCGGCACTTTCCACCAGCGGCGCGAGGAGAATCTCCAGCGCGAGGCTGCGATCCACGCCCTGGCGCTGGGCGTTTCCCTGAGCCTGCTGCAGCGCCGCGTATTCCGCCAGCGGGCGGGGCCGCCACGGCACGCGCGCTTGACGGCGAATCTGGGTGAGCGCCCGGGCGGCGTCGCGAAATCCCTCAATCAATTGCTCCGCGTTGGCCGCTGGCGGCGCGGGAGCCGGCTCGATCCAGTCCGTGCCCAGGTGCCGGAAAACCGTTTCCGGAACCTGGGCCGGATCAGTAGCGTGCGCGGCGCCCACCGCGCGCAGGATGGCCAGACGCGCGCCCAGCCGGCGCGCATGATGCTCCGTGCGTAGAATCCACACGAACCCGATGGTTTTCGGCGTCGGCGTCCCACTCACTTCAGAAATCCAGTCAACCAGCTCCGCGGCATCCGGGCGCGGCTCATAAAAATAATCCCCGTGCGGCGTGCGGATCACGTCCGCTTCAATTTCGGTCGAGGGGAGGTCGTTTTTGCGCTCGACGAAGAGATCCGTCTGGGTCCGCCAGGTCAGCGTCGCCTCGGCCATTTCCCGGGCAATCGCCGCGAACGTGGTGAACACCGACTTCAAGCCGCCGCCGCGCAGGCCCTCGACGAAGCGGGCGTAAGCCTCGCGGGGCGGCGATCCGTTCCCCTGGGGACGCGGACCACGGTGGCGCTCGAACTGGGCCAGCAGCACGCCCGCCGCAACCTGCGTCAGGCGATGCGCGAGGCGCCAGCGCAAGGCCGTCCCTGGCACGCCAGCCCCGGCCACGTGTACGAAAGGTGCGGCAATCTCCTCAAAGGGAAGCGCCGGGCTGAACGCGATCTCCTCGCGGCAGTCCAACACCGCGTCCAGCAGCCGCACCCACTCCGGCGCCTCCGCGTCGCGGGGAGGCGCCATGGAGCCAAGCGCGCGCACGGCGTCCGCCTCCTCGATGCCGTCCCAAACGAGACGGCGCGCGAAGCCCTCGCCAAGCATGGCCTTCCAGCGCTCCAGGCGTACCTGGGCGAGGCTGTCGCTGACTTCGGAGGGCACCGCGATCAGGTTGCCCCCGAGCCGCTCCCGCAGCGTTGTGCCGCGGGCGGCCAGGGTGCGCATTTCGGCGTTGGTGAGGGGCACGGGCGTCTCAACTTTCGGTAAATGGGAGGCCGGAGTTTTGACGCGGACAAGCCGAGCCCTGCCGTTCACAAGAGGTTCACAATCCGGGGGCGCGCCCAAATCCGCTCCCAAGCGCTCGGGGATATCCTGGCCACAGTGAGCAACGCGCAGAGGGGAATCAGACAATGAACACCGTCCGCAACACCAACGTCCGTACCACCGGCACCAGCAACGCTCGCCAGAGCGCGCCCCAGAATTCCGAGCGCCCCGGCGCGCCGAAGTCGAAGGACACCGTGACGCTGTCCGCGCAGGCCCAGAAATCCGGCGAAACCAACAAGGTCGACCGGGACCGGCAGGAGCAGGAAGTCTCCAACCAGGAGCGCGAGCTCGAGGAAAATCCCCGCGAAAATACCCGGCCCGCCAACGGCGACGACGCCGACAATTATAATCGGCTGGTCAGCGAGGCGGCCTCCTATCCCGCGGGCACCCACGAGACCGAGAACGGCTCGGTCACCGTGTCCGAGGAAAACGGCGTGAAGACGCTGCGCTTCAGCGAGGGCAGCGAGCAGCGCAAGGTGATCGTGGACGGGAAGACCGGCGACGCTTCCGAGTCAATCGTGAAACCCGCTTTCAAGAACGGCCCGAATTACCTGCTGCAGAGCGTGACCAGCTACGACCGCCGCGGTGACCTGCTGGGCCCGGTATTCGAGGACAATGGCGCCACCGTCCCCTTCGGCACCGGCGCCAGCTTCGGCCCGCCCCAGATTTACTCCACGGCGCCCCAGCCGCGGCCGCAGCCGCAGGGACAGTCTAGTTTTGACATCCAGATGGTGCTGGCCAACATGCAGGGCCAGGGGACAATGGCGTATCGCCCGTAGGCTGCTTGCCCCCCTGGAAGAAACATGAACTATTCCTTGCAGAGAATCCGCCAGTGCGCGTGGTATTTCCGCAGGCGCTCCACCGCGCTGTCGGTGACCTCCTGGAGGCGGAGCAGGTTCATGTTGTCCTCCAGGTCGGCCATCTTGACCCGCCGCGCGATCGGGTTGGCCGCCGCGCGATGCACGAAGGCCGTGTAATCCTCGTCGGGACGTTTCGTCAGGGCGTCCACCGCGGCCAGCACCGCTTCGGGAATTCCCTCCCGACGCAGATCGTCGAGCGACACGTCGGTGTCTTCGACGACGTCGTGCAGCACGGCAGCCATTTTTTCCTCGTCGGTGGCCATGCGCAACATCATGCGGAGCGGGTGCAGCACGTAGGGCGCTCCCACTTTGTCGACTTGATCGACGTGCGCGCGGGCGGCAATTTCGATGGCGCGGGCGAGCGGGCTGGCCATCGGTTAAATCGCCTCCGTGGCGGCGTCCAGCCAGGCGCGCGTCTGGGCGTCGAGAAGCGGGCCGATCTCCGCGCGAACGCGGGCGTGATACGCGTTGAGCCAGGACGCCTCTTCGTCGGTGAGGCTCTCGCGGACGACGAGCGCGCGGTCGATGGGCACCAGGGTAAGCGTCTCGAACCCGAGCATTTCATTCTCGGCGCCGCTCACCTCGACGGATTTTACCACCACGAGATTTTCAATGCGGATTCCGTACGCGCCGGTTTTATAATAGCCGGGCTCGTTCGAACAGATCATCCCGACTTGCAGGGCCACGCTGTTGTGCAGCTTCGCGATGCGCTGCGGGCCCTCGTGGACGCCGAGATAGGAGCCCACGCCGTGGCCGGTGCCGTGGTCGTAGTCCTTGCCGCGCTCCCACAGCGGGCGACGGGCCAGCGCGTCCAGTTGGATGCCGCCGGTTCCTTTCGGGAACACCGCGCGGGCCAGCGCGATGTGTCCTTGCAGCACCAGCGTAAAATGCTCGCGGGCCTCAGCGGGCGGCATCCCGATGGCCACCGTGCGGGTAATATCCGTGGTACCGTCCGGATATTGCGCGCCGGAATCCACCAGGTACAGCTCGCCGGGCGTCAACTTGCGCTCGGTCTGCGGGGTGGAGTGATAGTGCACGATGGCGCCGTTGGAGCCGGCACCGGAAATCGTGTCGAAAGAAAGGTCGCGAAATTCCGGGCTCTCTCGGCGGAAGGCTTCCAGCCTGTCGGACGCGGCAATTTCCCCCAGTTCCCCTTTTGGACCCTCGCGGGAAATCCAGGCCAGGAACTTGCACATGGCCACCGCGTCCCGACGGTGCGCGGCGCGCGCGCCCTCCACTTCGACGGGGTTTTTCGCGGCCTTGGGCAGCGCGCAAGGATCCACGCCGGACCGCACGACCGCACCGGCCGCCATGAGCCGCGCGTGGATGGCGAAGGCGCCGGTCGCGGAGTCCACGCGCACGCGCTGGCCTTTCAGCGCATCGAGCGCCGGCAGGAACGCGTCGCGGGGCGCCACGCGGACGTCCCCAAACTCCGCCTTCAATTTGCGCTCATCCACGAACCACTGCAAGGCGCCATCCGCGTGAAGAATGGCGAAGCTGAGCGGAAGCGGGGAACGCGACACGTCGCCGCCGCGCACGTTGAGCAGCCATGCAATGGAGTCGGGCGCGCTGATGACGGCGGCGCCGAAGTGCTCCTTCTTCAGGTCGCCGGCCACCGCGGCGCGCTTTTCCGCGGAGGTTCGCCCGGCCAGCGCGTCGGGGTGCGGCACGATAGGCGCCAGCGGGGGATCCGGTTGATCGGCCCACACCCGGTCCAGGGGATTTTCTTCGACGGCCACGAGCGTGCCGCCGGCCGCCTCGACGGCCTCGCGCAGTTTCTCCGCGTCGCTGGCGGTGTGCAGCCACGGATCGAAGCCCACCCGCATTCCGCGCCGCGTCTGCTCGGCCAGCCAGCGGTGCGGCGGCTGTTGGATGAGGTGGCGCTGCTCGAACAGGGCGGCGTCCACCTGGGTCTGCGCTTGCAGGGTGTAGCGGCCGTCCACGAACACGGCGGCGCGATCCAGGAATACCACCGCGGCGCCGGCCGAGCCGGTGAATCCGCTCACCCAGGCCAGCCGGCTGGCGTGCGGCGGCACGTATTCCCCCTGGTGCTCATCGGCGCGCGGCACGATAAATGCGTCGAGTCCCTGGCGTCGCAGCTCGGCGCGCAGGTCGTGGACTCGCTGGGCGGCGGTTGAAGTGGTGAGCATGGAGACCCTCCCGGCGTGGTGGACGGCGGGGTTTCGCGACCAGGCGTACCGCTTCCCGCTCACGAGGAGAAACCAATCCAGCGCGACTCGGCCAGAAATCAGGGACCAGTTGAACGGCGCGTTTCCCCGCGACCGCCCTGGGGCAGGGTGACCACGAAGCGGCTCCCCTGTCCCAGCGCGGACGACACGTGAATGCGCCCGCCGTGCGCGTGCACCAGCTCGCGCACGATGGCGAGGCCAAGGCCGGTGCCTTCACGGGCGCGGCCGCCGACATTCACCTGCTCGAACGGCTGGAATATCCGCTCGATATCCTCAGCCGGAATGCCTGGGTCCAGATCGCCCACCGCCAGCACAATGGCGTCGCTGGCGCGCTCCACGTCGATGCGCACCTCGCCGCCCACCGGCGAGAACTTGATGGCATTGGTCAGCAGGTTGAACAGGATCTGGCGCACGCGGGCCGGATCCGCCACCATGTCGCCTTCCAGGGCGATGGGCCCCACCAGCCGGACCTCCTTGCGCAGCGCCTGGTGGGAGACGATGCTGATGGCGTTGCGGATGACGTCGGCCACCAGAAATTCCTCCGGGTGGAGCGCCAACCGCCCGGCTTCAATGCGCGCGAGATCCAGCATCTCGTCCGCCAATTTCAACAGGTCGCTGGCCGCGACGCTGACGTTCTCGATAGTGCCGTGCATGGTGGCCGGATCCATCGAATCTCTCTCGGCGAGCAGCAAGTCCGAAAATCCCACGATGGCGTTGAGCGGCGTGCGCACTTCGTGGCTCATGGAGGACAGGAAAGCGGTCTTGGCCTGGTTGGCTCTGGCGGCCGCCTTCCACGCCGCGCGCAATTCCCGCTCGTGGCGCTTGGCCTCGGAGATGTCGCGCAGGATGCTGGACACGCCGGTCAATTTTCCGGCCCGGTCGCGAATCGGCGAAAAGGTGACGGAAACCTCGATAATTTCCCCGTCCTTGCGGTGGCGCACCGCTTCCATGTGGCGGACCGGCATTCCGCGGCGCACGCAGTCCAGAATTTCCTCCACCGGGTCGCCGTCGAGCATGGAAACGTGCTGTCCGACGGCCTCCTCCGCGGAGTGGCCGAAAAGTGCTTCCGCGGCACAATTCCAATCGGTGATCGTCCCGTCCAGCGTCATGGTCACGATGGCGTCGTCGGAAAACTCCACCACCGAGGCCAATCGTGCCCGCGCCGCCTCCGCCTCCACGCGCGCGAGCCGCTCCGCGAGCTGCCATTCGGCCACCTGGATGCGGGTTTTCACGAGCCGAGGAAGCAGCGGCTTGGGAAGGTAGTCGTCGGCGCCGGCCTGCAGTACCTGCTCGATTTCCTCGGGACGGTCGCGGACGGTGAGCACGATGACGTGGGGACGCTCGTCCCTCATCTCGCGCACCCGGCGACAGAGCGCGAGGCCGTCAACTTCGCCGGGCAGCACCCAGTCCGCCAGGACCAGCTGATAGCGTCCTCTTGAAGCGCGCGCCACGCGGACTCGCCGTCCTCGCGCACGTCCACCTCATGACCCTGTCCGACGAGCAGACCTTGCAGCAGCCGCGCGTCGACCGAATCGTCCTCTACGACCAGTGCCTTCACGTTGTCCCCCGAGGCTTCCCCCGGATGCCGCCCACCATTGAAGCCGACTTCGCCACCGCGACGGCGAGTCCCCTGCGGGAGGACTCGTGGGCCCCGCATTCGAACCCGCCGCCCGCATGCGTCGCTATCGGATCGGAGCCGGACAGGGATTTTACGGGGATTCCCCCGGCGCCGCCCTCGACATGGCGCGCCACGGCGAGGTTTCCGCCATCGCGTTCGACGCCCTCTCCGAGTTGACGCTGGCCATCCTGCAGAAGGACCGCCAGCGAGACCCCTCCCTGGGGTACACCCGCGACCTCGGCGCCTGGATGAAACGCCTCCTTCCCATCGCGCTGGATCGGCGCATCGCGCTTATCACCAACGCCGGCGGCCTCAACCCCGAGGGCGCCGCCGAAGTGGTGCGCAAGGCCGCCGACGGGCGTCCCCTGCGCGTGGCCACGGTGCACGGGGACAACCTCACCGAGCGCCTGGGGACCCTGGCCGTGCCGCTGGACCACGCGGTGACCGGCGCCGCGTTCGGCGAGGTATCCGACCGCGTCGTGTTCGCCGCCGCCTACCTGGGGGCCGGGCCGCTCGTCGAAGCCCTCTCCCGTGGCGCGGACGTCGTGGTTACGGGACGGGTCGCCGACTCCGCGCTTTTCCTGGCGCCGCTGGTACACGCGCTGGGCTGGGCCTGGGACGACTGGGACCGGCTCGCCGCGGGGACCGTCGTGGGGCACCTGCTGGAGTGCTCGGGGCAGGCGTGCGGCGGCAATTTCAGCGGAGATTGGGCCAGCGTTCCCGAGCCGTGGCACCTGGGATATCCGCTGGCGGAAGTCAGCGAGGACGGTGTCGTGGTGATTGGAAAGCCACCGGGCAGCGGTGGACGGGTGACCGCCGAGACGGTTTCCGAGCAGTTACTCTACGAGGTGCAGGACCCGACGCGCTACGTCTGCCCGGACGTGTGCGTGGATTTCACCGACGTCGGGCTGCGCGACCTCGGCGACAACCGCGTGGAAGTCGAGGGGACGCGCGGGGCGGCGCGTCCAGAATTGCTGAAGGTGGTCATCGGATATTCAGACGGTTGGATGGGCGAAGGCCGCGTGGGATATTGCTGGCCTCATGCGCTGAAAAAGGCGCGCCGCGCGGAGGAGATTTTGCGCCATCGTCTTGAGATGGTGGGGTGCAAGCCGCGCGATATTCTCGTGGAGTTCCAGGGATACGACAGCCTGCAGCCCCCTCGCAGCGAGCCGGATGAAGTCTACCTGCGGGTCGCCGTGCGCACGGAAACCCGCGCCGAGGCAGAGGCGATGACCCGAGAGATGCCCTACCTGGCGCTGAACGGCCCGCCCGGCCTGGGCGGCTATGGCGGCGTCACGCCCCCCCGCGAATTGCTGGGCATCTGGCCCACGCTGGTGCCGCGGGAAATCGTGGAGCGAGACGTCCACGTGGAGGTGACATGACGCGCCCACTGGCGGAACTCGCCCGCGCCCGCTCCGGTGACAAAGGCGATATCGTGGACATCAGCCTGTTCGCGGCGGACGAGCCGACCTACGAATTGTTGCGCGCCCATGTGACCGCACAGAGGGTGCGCGCTCACTTCGCGGACCGTGTGCGGGGCGAGGTCACCCGCTGGGAATTGCCCCGCCTGCGCGCGCTGAAATTCGTGCTCCAAGGCGCGCTCGACGGCGGGGCCAGCCGCTCGCTGCGCAGCGACAATCTTGGAAAATGCTTCGGTCCGGCGCTGCTGCGCATGGAAATAGAGGTGTAGGAGTATATCGATGCAAGAGCAGCTTGTGGATCTGGAGCAGCGCCGCGATAAGGCCGCCGCCATGGGCGGGCCGCACGCCATCGCGAAGCAGCACGAGCGGGGGAAGCTGACCGCGCGGGAGCGGCTCGATTTATTGCTCGATGAAGGAACCTTCAGCGAAATTGGCCTGCTTGGCCATCACCAGTCAATCGATCCGGAAATGGTGGGACGGGACACCCCGGCCGACGGAGTCATCACCGGCTTCGGCAAGGTGGACGGACGGATGGCGTGCGTGGCGGCCTACGACTACACCGTGATGGCCGGCTCCATGGGCGCGGTGGGCGAGCGCAAGGTAAAGCGCGCCCGCGAGCTGTCGCTGCGCCAGCGGGTTCCCATGATCTGGCTGGTGGATTCGGCGGGGGCACGGATTCAGGAAGTTCTCGCGCCATGGTTTGCGACCACCGGCGATTTATTTTTCGAGCAGGTGATGGCATCCGGGGTGATTCCTCAGGTCGTGGCAATGATGGGACCGGGCGCGGCCGGCACCGCGTATCTGCCCGGGCTGGCGGATTTCGTCCCGATGGTGAAGGGCCGCAGCTTCATGGCGCTGGGCGGTCCGCCGCTGGTGAAGGCCGCCGTGGGAGAAGACGTGGACGAGGAGACGCTGGGCGGCTCGCGCGTGCACACCGAGATCAGCGGCGTCGCGGATCTCGAAGTGGCCGATGACGCGGCGTGCATTTCCGCGGTGAAGCAATATTTGAGCTATTTTCCGTCGCACAACCAGGAAATGCCGCCGCGCCGAGAAACCGGGGACGGGGAGCGGCCGGTCGAGGGATTGGAGGACCTGGTCCCCACCGAGGCGCGGCGCACCTACGACATGCGCCGCGTGCTGGAGCGCGTCGTCGACAAGGATTCCTTCTTTGAGATCAAGCCCCGCTTCGCGCGCAACCTGCTGGTCGGTCTGGCGCGCATGGACGGCAATTCCGTAGGCATCGTGGCCAGCCAGCCCGGGCACATCGGCGGAATTCTCGACGTGGACTCCGCGGATAAAGCGGCGCGCTTCATTTTGACCTGCGACGCATTCAATATTCCGCTGCTGTTCATGGTGGACACGCCCGGGTTCATGGTCGGCTCGAAAGTCGAGCATCAGGGGATCATTCGGCACGGCGCCAAGATGCTGCACGCCATCTCGGAGGCGACGGTTCCCAAGATTACCGTGATTCTGCGTAAGGCGTACGGCGCCGGGTATTACGTGATGTGCGGGCGCGCGTTCGAGCCGGATCTGATCGTGGCGTGGCCCACGGCGGAGATCGGCGTGATGGGTCCGGACGGCGCGGTGAACATCCTCTACCGCAAGGAAATTGCCGGCGCGCCCGACCCGGCCGAGGCCCGCCAGAAGCGCGTGGAGGAATTCCGCGGTCGCATCAGCGTGTACTCGGTCGCCGAAAACGCTTTCTTAGACGACGTCATCGCTCCGTCGGAAACCCGCAACGTGATCATCCGCGGGCTGGCGCTGGCGCGGGGTAAAAAGGTCGACCGCCCCTGGAAGAAGCACGCAGTGCCACCGGTATAGACCTGGAAGGCGCGGACTCCTTCGTTCAACCAGCGGTGAAGCCTTAACAAACCGTTAATCCGCCCGGGGCAGGCTCATGATAAGCTTGGCGCAATGCGCACCTTGTCTGGAGGACCCTTATGATCGCCCCTGAGATCGGCGTCGTCGCGCCGTCTTACCCGCCAGCCCGAAGCCTTGACACGCCAGCACAGCAGCCTGCCGAGACCATCTTCGTTGCCGCCGACGCCGTGAGTCTGGCGGCCGACGTCCAGCCAGCCCCGCAAGCCTCGGTCACCCAGACCGCCGGCGCGGCCGTCCGCGCGCTCACCTCCGCGCTGGCCCACTGCTTGATGCCCGAGGGGGCCACTCAGGCCTATTATCCGAAGACGCCGCCGCAGCCCAGCGACCAGCCGAACCTGGAACGCATCCGCTACCTGAAGGGCCTCGTCGAGCAGAAGACCGGCGAGGTGCAGCGCCTGCAGAGTGAGCGCTCGCGCACCGAGTCCGAGCGCAGCCAGAAGGTTCGCGAGAAGGAACAGTACCAGAGCGAGTCCTATCGCCTCAACAACGAGATCAACAACGCCAACTACGAGGCAAGCAACGTGCAGACCGAGTTGTACCGCGTGAAGGAGGCCCTGCGCGAGGAGCGCGACTCCAACCGCCGCTGGGATCTCGAGAACAAGCGCCAGAGCCTGGACGACCGCCTCTACCGCCTGCGCGACCAGGCTCGGGAACTGCAGTATCGGCGCAACGACGTGGAGTACAAGATCCGCGAGTGCGAGAGCCGCGCCAACGAGCTGTCCAACCAGCACCACTCGCTGGGCAACCGCATCGATGGCATCAACACCGAGATGGCGTACATCAGGGACGAGCTGTATCGCCTCGAGCGCGCCTGATTGACTTGCCCGTCGGGCACGAGCCTTACTTCTTGTCGTCCTTGCCGCGCAGAAAGTCGCTCGGCTTCAAGTTCTCGATGTACTTCTTGAACTTCTTCAGGTCTTGCTCTTCCGCCGACTTGTCGACCACGGTCTCTTCCAGGATGATGCGCTCGGACACGAAGATGGGAGAGTTCGTGCGCAGCGCCAGCGCGATGGAATCGCTCGGGCGGGCGTCGATCTCCAGGACCCCGTTGCCCGTCTCCAGCACGACCTTCGCGTAGAAGGTGTTGTCGTGGATGTCGTGGATGATGATGCGAGCCACCTTGGCGCGCAACGATTCGA
>VGFD01000143.1 GCA_016868975.1 Armatimonadota bacterium
ACACTCTCAATGATCCGGAAAAGTTTACCAATCTCAAGCTCAAGGAATTGCACCAGCAAATTGTTCAGCTGGAAGCTACCATGCGCGAGAAAGACCGCCTGCTTGGCGAGGCCGGTAAGGATCAGCTTCTGCTCGGACAGGAGCTGGAAAAGGAGCGCAAGGAAAAATACGAGAACCAAGTCGCCTATGAGCGCAAGCTCAAGGAAACCCAGACCAGCCTGGCCCGCGAGACGCGCGAGAAGGACAAGGAGCGCCAGGAGCGGCAGTTGCTTGAGGAGCAGCTCGCCAAATACGCCAAGAAGAAATGGCCGCTCTGGTAAATCGCTAGAATTTTACCTGCGGCGGCGGGTTGCTGGCTAGCATCTTGATCATCGAGGCCGGCACGTCGGTGGGCCGCTCTTGCAGGCGCCCGCCGGTGCGAAAATCCCAGGGATTATCGTGGCTGCCGATAAGGTTCAACACGCGCCCCCCTTTCACCGCGAGGTGCAGGTTTCGCTGGTCGGGGGTGACGGCCGGGCAGAACGGCGTGCCGTCGAAGTGGAAGCTGTGGCGCGCCGGGCAATATGCGAGGTAGGAGCGCCCGTTCTCGCGAGCCACGTAGACGTACTCCACGAGGTACACCGGACAGCGCGTGTTGGCGGCGGAAACGTAGCGCCCCTTCTCCAGCTCGTCAATTGTGGCCGGATAGAAGGCCCGACGCTCGCTTGACTTACCCGCCCGCTTCTCTTGCTCGAGTGCCTCGTCCACTGAGTAGAATTCGAGCTGCGTCTGCAACCCTTGCAAGCGCGCCTCGCACTGATTGGTGAAGAGGCAGGGGCGCTCGCGGTACACGAACCATCCTCCCGCGCCCACCACCGCCGCAAGAAACAGGACCACCAGAATCGTGAAGAGCCACCGTAGCATGGGCGATGCGAATTCGCCATGCGGCAGGATCCACCTGCGGCGAAGAGAAGCCGCCGCAACCATGCAGCAAAGCCGGGGGGTCGTTGCTGCGTGGATTTCTTCCCTTGGAGTGGGTCGTTGCGGTTCTTTCTGGCCGTTCTGCTGGTCTCAGCGCTGCTGGGCACGACGCCCGCCTCAGCCGCGCCGGCCGCGCCCGTGCTCAGCGTTCCGCCGGATGTGGCCTTGCAAAACTCCGCCGAAGCGCTGGCCGCTGGGAACCTGGAGACCGCGCTGGCGCTGGTGGATGGCGTCCTCGCGACGGATTCCCGCAACGTGCGCGCTCACGTGCTGCGCTCCGGGATTATGCGACGGCTCGGCAGGACCGACGCGGCCCTCAAGGACGCCCGCGCCGCGTCCCGCCTGGACGACGCCAATCCACTGGTGGCGCGGGTGCTGGCCCTGGCGCTTTATGACGCCGCGCGACTCGATGAAGCGGAAACGGCCGCACGGCGCGCGGTTTTTCTCGCATCGCGCGATCCGCTTGCGTTCAACGCGCTGGGTCTCGTTTTGATGGCGCGTGCCAATGCGCTCCTGACGTCGCCTCCGGAGGGGATGAGCGGCCCGCAGGCCGGCCTGGCGCGCGGCATGCTGTTGGAGGAGGCGCGCAAGAATCTGGAGCTCGCCGTCGCCATGAACCCTGCGTTCGTTGATGCGCTGGTCAATCTGGGAACCGTCCTTACCCTGCAGGGACGCACCGCGCCAGCCCGCGAGGCCCTCGAAAAAGCGCGCGCGCAGGCGCCCGAGAATGCCAGCGTGTACGTCGCGCTCGGTGTCCTTTCGATGCGGACCGGCGACGCACACGGAGCGGTGGCCACCTTTGAGAAGGCCACGGAAGTGGACCCGCAGTCCATTTCGGCCCTGGTCAACCTGGCATCCGCCCATTACGTGCTGGGCCGGCTCGATGACGTGAGCAAGCTGGCGGCCGTCGTTCTGGAAAGGCAGCCGGACAACGTCCCGGCGCTGGTATTACGGGGTAGCGTTAGGCGCGATCTCGGTAAGATGGATGAGGCTACAATCGATCTGGAACTGGCGGTCCGCCTCGCTCCGGGTGACGCGGCCGCCCATTCCGCTTTGGGAACGCTTTACCTGAGCGTGGGGAGCGCGGACGCGGCGCGTCAGGCGCTTGAGAAATCCCTCGCTTTGGGAGGGGCCGAGGCGGCCGTTCAAAATAACCTGGGACTGGCATACAAAGCGCTGGCCCGCTACCAGGAAGCACGACTTCACTTCGAGAAAGCCCTGGAGGCACAGCCTCTGCAAGCTGATATTCACTTTAACCTCGGGGTCACGCTCGATCTGGCCGGCGACCGTCTGGGCGCAATCGATCACTTCAACGCCTATTTAAATCTCGCTCCAAATGCTCCGGACGCCCGTGTGGTGCGGGAACGGGTGAAGGAACTTCATCGTCGGTAAAGAAGGCATGGGCGGGGCGGGTTGGGAGGATATTCATGAACAAGAAGAGCCTGGTATGGAGAGATCCCGACGAGGGGGACCGCTCCAGGCCTTCGGAAGATGCGGCACCTCGTCAAGAGGCCGAAGAGACGCGCCCGCAAGAAGCCACCGAGCGCCCCCGTCGCGCCACACGTGCAGCCGCGCCCGAGGCGTCGAGCAGCCTGCCCCCTCAAGAGACTCCGCAGCCCACTCCGTCGCAAGAATTGCAGCGGCCCGCCGTGCCGCGGCCGCGCGAGGGCGATCGTCCCCCGCCGCGCGGTGAGTACCGTGACGAAGTTGGTCCGCCGCGTCCGTCACGTCCCGTGGAGGGGCAGCGGCCCTATGGACGTCCCGCGGAGGGCCCGCGCGGCTACGACAGCAATCGCGGCTACCCGCCGGAAAGTCAGCGGGGATATGGCTCCGGCGAGCATCGCGGCTACGGTGAAGGTCAGCGCCCCTACGGCGTTCGTCCCCCGGAAAACCGTCGTCCTTACGAGGACGATCGCGGCCGTGGCTACGGTGACCGTCCGCCTCCGCGCTACAACGATTCCTACGGCGGGCCGCCGCCGCGCTCCAATCGTGGATATCAGCCACACGAGCCGTACGATTCCCGTCGGCCGCTGCAAGATCGACCGCCAGATCGCTACGACCGGGGTGGTCCGCCGCCGCGCGACCGCTATGATCGTCCCTACGATCGCCAGGAGCCGCCCCCGCAGCGAAATTATGATCGTGGGCCCGGCGGGCCGCCGCGGCCCAACGATCGCTACGGGCCACCGCCGCAGGACCGTTATCGGCAAGACGACCGGTACGGGCCGCCGCGCCCTCAGGGCGGACCTCCCCGGCCCGGTGGGCCTCCGCCCGGTCGTGGCGGGCCGCCGCGCGGTCGCTTTGACGATCGGGGACGCCCGCCGGCGCGCCCCAATCGTCCGCCGCAGCGGCCTTCGTCGAAGGGTGACACCGTCAAGGACAAGCTGCATAACGACGCTATTGCCTTCGCCCAGCAGTTCAACATACCGGATGCCGTCGCGTTCCAGATCGTGCGCGGCGACTTCACGCTGAAGGAATGGCTGGAGCGGCACAGCGAGGCGGAGCGCAAGCGCGAGGAGCGCGGCAAGGTCATGGCCGTGAAGAAGCAGCAGCGTGGCCGCGACGAGGGCATGGCCCAGCAGTACTTCCTCAAGCAGAAGAAGAACGCCACGCCGCTCATCTTCCGCATGTACGAGGATCAGAAATCGGACGGCATCATCATCAGCATCCTCCCGTACCACTTCTGGGTGGAACGGGTCGGCGCCAATGGCGAGACCGAGCGCGAGAAGCTTGAGAAATTGCGCGTCCTCTACTGCCTGAAGATCGACAACGAGGCCGAGGTGGACGCGGTAGTGACGCGCGACGCCAAGGTCACCTCCCTGGAGATCCAGCCACAGCGGGAAAAAGAGGGGCGCTATCAGGTGCCTCTAGACGTCATCCAGAAGGCAGCCGACGAAGGGCGTCCCATCCAGGTGACACTCAACGAGGGCTCTGTTTTCCGCGGAACGATCGATTGGCACAGCACCTACTTCATCAAGATGAAGGTGGCGCCCAATGCATCGATCGTCGTCTTCAATCATTCGTTGCACGAGGTGCGCGACGTTTCGCCGGAGCCGGCCGCGAGCGGACGAAAATCCGCCAGGCGCTGATCTAAGTGATCCGCGGCGCAAGTCTGATCTTGAATACTTGTGTCGCGCGCCACTAAGAGCGACGAAAAAGAGAGGCTCGAAACCATCGAGCCTCTCTTTTTTTGCCGCGCGTTTTTTATTAAGCGATGCGGCGGATCGGAACGACGACCTGGGAAGGCTTCTCGTCCTTCTCGGACTGCGCGGTATCCGCGCTCCACAGGGTGTAAATCTCCTTGAGATCCTGCAGGTCGCGGATTTTCTCGTAGCGCGCCTGCGGGGTGCGGACGTACAGCGTCTCGCCGCGGAAAATCATGCTCAAGGCGGCGGCCACGTCCTTCACCTTCACGGTGAAGCCGAGGAAGTTGCGACGGTAAAGCCCGGCCCGATCGGCGTTGGCAAGCCCGTTCCAGAAGATAGAGTCGAGCGCGTTCCGCGCGTCGTCCCAGGTGAAGTCAGGAGTTCTCAGCCGACGCACGGTGGCGCGGCGACTCTTGGCAAAGCCCTGGCTCCTCGAATGCAACGTGTTCATCACCTGCTCCTACTCCTTGACGGGGTCCTCTCGCGCTTCGGTGGCCCTACTCGGCCGCCCGTCTTGCCCTCTGCCCATATTATGCTGGAAAGGATCTGAAAACGCCATTAACGATGTGTAAACAGCCGTACAGTTTTGTTACCGCCCGAGCCCTCGCCAAAACATCCCGGTTCTTGCCCCGGAGCCGTTCCTGAACTTGTTGTGAAAGCTTAAGAAAGTTTCCCCTCGACCCCCGGCGACCGGGTCGTGAAGAGAAACCACACGCTGAAGGAGGTCCGAGCATGCGCGCTCCCGGGCAGAGTCTGCAGGCCGAGATGGAGGTTGTGTTGGCGCGCCGCAAGGGTCGCGACCATGGCTCGGGCTTTGACCAGGAGAGCTTGGCCCGCGACGCGCAGGCACGGCGCCACCTCCTGGGGATGCTGGCCGGCTCCCTGCTGATGATGGGCCTTGGAGTATTCCTGACGCTTTAGGGCGGCGCCGCTTCGCTCCACTAGCCTTTCGGCATGCGAAACAGGCGCACGGTATTCTCCCGCGCCCTTTGGGCGAGCGCTTCCGCCGTGAGGCCGTGCTGCTCCGCCACCACTTCCGCCACCCGCGGCAGCCACGCCGGCTCGTTGCGCTTTCCACGATGCGGCACGGGCGCGAGGTACGGCCCGTCCGTCTCCAGGAGAACTCTTGAGATTGGAACGTACTTCACGATGTCGCGCAGGGCCTCGGACTTTTTGAAGGTCACAACTCCGGTGAAGCCCAGGTGAAAGCCCATCGCCAGCAATGCTTCGGCGGCGGGTCGCGTGCCGGTGAAGCAGTGCACGACGCCGCCGCACGCGGCAGCGTCCTCCTCCCGCAGAATGCGCAGCAGGTCCTCCTCGGCGTCGCGGCAATGAACCACCAGTGGGCGTTCCAGTTCCCGGGCCAACCGCACGTGCGCGCGCAGCGAGGCCTGCTGCGCTTCGGGCGGGCTGAAATTGTAGTAGTAGTCCAGGCCGGTCTCTCCAATGGCGAGCACGCGGGGATCCGAAGCCAGGGCGCGGAGCGCGGCAACGACGGCGTCGGGATCGGCGGCATGCTCCTTTGCTTCGTGCGGATGCACGCCCACCGAAGCGTACAGGGCGGGCTCACTGGCCGCGTCGAGCAGCGCCACGGCCTTTCGCGAGGAAGCCATGTCGGTGCCCGGGATGAGCACCGCGGTGACTCCTGCTTCGGCGGCTCGCGCGATGACCTCGGCACGATCCGCGTCATACTGCTCGGCGTCGAGGTGGCAGTGGGAATCAACGATTGTATAGGGCGTCACGGCGCGCGCTCCACCATGAACGCTTCCAGGCCGCGCAGCAGTCCCTCGGCGATGCGCTTGCTGTAATCCGGCACGCGCATGGCGGCTTCCATGTCCGGGTTTGAGATGAACGTGATCTCGACCAGTACCGAGGGCATGAACGGCTGGCGAGTGACGTGGAACGAACGCCAGACCCAGGCGCGGTCACTTTCTCCGGCCGCTTTCGCGAGCGGCTCCGTGAGCGCGCGAGCCAGATCCGCGCTTTGCTGCCGGTAGTAATACACGTAGGTGCCGCGCGCCACGCGGCTGTCCGCGATCACTGGACGGGCGTTGTGATGGATGCTGATGAACAGGTCGCCGCCAGCCTCCTTGCCCACCGTGACGCGGGTCGCCAGCTCGGCGTCGTGGGACGCGGCCACCGTGCGATCGGTCTCGCGCGTCATCACGACGCGGGCGCCGCGCGCGGTGAGGAGATCCCGAAAGGCGAGCGCGACCGCGAGGTTGGCGTCGGCTTCTCGCAGCCCGCCCACTCCGGTGGCGCCGGGGTCGTCCCCGCCGTGGCCGGCATCGACGACCACGGTGAGTCCGCCTACGTCTCTCCTGGCCGGCGGCCACTTGATGGCGATGCGCAGCACCTCCGGAGTCACTTTGGAGAAGTCGTGGCCGGGGGGATCCGTGGCGAGGCGCGCGGAGGCGCCATAGCTGGCACGCCATCCCCAAAGGCCGCTCAGTCGCAAGCGCAGGTCCACGCGTCCGGGCACGATCTGCTCCAGGGTGGCGCTCCGTATGGCGGGATCCCCGACGAACTGGGCCAGTTCGTGCATCATCAGGATGGCCGGATGCAGGCGGATGGTGAGCCGGTCGGGCGCCTCCTCGATGACCTCGAAGGCCAGGCGGCGGGTGAGCTGGATGTCCACGTAGGTCTCGCGGACGTTGTTCGGTGCTGGCCTGACGAGGATGTTGCGGACGTGTGCCGTCGGCAGCCGGGTGCCCGGGCGTTCCCAGTGGATGTCCTTCTCCTGCACCCAGCCGGCGTCGCCGCCCCCCAGGTCCGCGCGCAGCCAGGCTCCGAAGCGTCCGTGCACGGCGAGCATGACGCCCGCCTTCAGGGGGGTGCGGCGGTCGTAGTCATCCCCCGGGCCTACGCGAAAAATCGCATCGTCGTGGCGAACGCGGACGACCCCGCGGGCCGGCGCGACGGCGGCAACAAGTGACGGATCCGGAGAAGCCTGGGGCACGAGCGGAAACCAGGAGAGTGCGGCGAGCACCGTCAGGGCGAGCAGCACGACGTACAATAGCGGCCTGCCAAAGGGCATAAGGCCAACTCCCTACCGCGTCATCTTGAGCATCTCCTCTCGCGGCCCGGTTTGACGCGGAGGGCGTCCATGGATGAATATTCAACAAGAGTCTCTTCATGGAAGTGGCGATCTGGCAAGGCTCCCGGAAAGTGAGCTGTCAAAAAGTAGAAGGAAATTCACTATCCGCAACCAATTTCAAGGGAACGGCGTTCTAAGCTGGAGGAACGACCGCGACGAGAGAGGACGAATTCGTTTGGGACGTCGGCCTTCTAAGAAAGCAGGAAGGTCCAGGGGGCGTGCCGCCGCCATCTTGTTGACCGTGCTGGCCGTTGCGGCGTTTGCGACCGGCTTCCTGCGAGCCGTGCGGCATCCCCTGGACCTTCTGGCCGGTCCGGAGAAGCGTCCGACGCGCTTGAAGGGAGCAGCGCCCGCGCCCCAGGTGTCCCCGGTGCAGACTGAGCAGCAGCCCGCCGCGCAGAAGCGCAAACAGCGTCAAAGTACGCTGGGTCTTTCGACACCGTCTCCCAGTCCGTCGCCGCGGGGCACCGCCTGCAAGGTCGCCATCATCATTGACGACTGCGGCAACAATTGGAGGCATGTGGAGGGCTTTGTCCGCGCGCCGGCCCCGGTCACGCTGGCCATCCTTCCGCACCTCGCTTACTCGGTGTACATCGCGGAGCAGGGGCGCCTCGCGAACAAGGGCATCATGCTGCACTTCCCCATGGAAGCCATGGGCAGCGTAAATCCCGGCCCCGGCACCCTGCGGCTGGGCATGACGGACGAGGAGATGAGCGCCCTTGTCCAGCGCAATCTGGCCTCGATTCCCCACCTTGACGGAGTGAACAACCACGAAGGCTCGCGTGCCACCGCCGATCCCCGCGCGATGTCCATTGTGATGAGCGCGATCAAGCAGCGGGGCCTGTTCTTCGTGGATAGTATGACCAGCGCGGACTCGTGCGCCGCCGTCGTCGCTTCCCGCATGGCCATTCGCTGCGCGCGCCGCGACGTGTTCCTTGACAACGAGGACGACGTGGACGCAATCAAGGATCAGATGCGCCTGCTCATCCGGGAGGCGCAGGAAAAGGGCGAGGCAATCGGCATCGGGCACGCCAGACCGGATACACTTACGGCATTCGTCGAGATGTTGCCCGCCTTTGAGGAAGCGGGCATCACACTGGTCCTGGTGAGGGATCTGGCGCCGCTGCACTCGGAACGGACACCGGGCAAGCTGGTCGGCGCGCAATTCGGCAAGGAGGCCCCCTAGATGCCGAGCCTTCGTATTCTGGCAATCTTCGTCTGGTGGATGTTGGCGACGGGTGTCACGTTCGCGACTCCCGAGTTCAGCGGCGGCTCCGAGCCGTTTGCCGAGCCGGCCGGACCGCCCCCGGTGCAGATCGAGCGTGCCCCCGCAAAGCGCACGCCGCCTCCAACGCGCCCGCTGCCCCGTACAGTTCCAACGATTCGCGTGCCGGTCGGGCCCCCGCTGAGCGTGCCTCCGCCGCTTCGAGTGCTCATCCCCGCCCTGAAGGGGAGTCGCCATGCGCTTGCCGCCTCACGTTCCGCCACGGTGGTGGTGAGGGCCGCCGGTCAGACCTTCCGAGTTCGCGGACGCATTCTCGACGAGCTGCGCGCGTCTGTGGTGGCGGTCAACGATCCGGCACTGAGCGCGTTGTTTGCCCTGTATGGCGCCTCAATCAAGTGGGACGGAGCCAGCCGCGCGGTGCAGGTGACGGCGGCCGGGCATTCCGTGGCGCTGCCCGAAGGGGCCGCCGACATTCACGACCTGGATGGACAGCCCGTCCATCTGGACGTTCCGGTTGCCACGCACGAAGGCGTGGCGTGGATGCCGGTTGCGGCGCTTCCCCTCGTGCTGGAGGGCAAGCTGCAGGGGGTCGCCCAGGGGCAATATCTGTTCGATCCACTGGTCACCGATGTCTCTATCGATTCCATGGAGGGCGGCGGCGCTCGCCTCACCATCGAGTCACCTCTTCCGATCAAGTGGACCTCGTTCATGCTGCGCCGTCCCAACCGCTACGTTCTCAACCTGCCCAACGCGGTGCTCGACCTTGACAAGTACAAGCCGGTGCAAACGCGATCCGTATCGCATCCGGAAATCGGGCATGTGCGCTTCGATCAGTTTTCGTTCCAGCCGAACGTGGTGCGCCTGGTGATTCCCCTGCAGGACGAACAGGAGCTCAACGTGCTGCCCAGTTCCACGCCCCGCAAACTGGTGGTGGCCATCGCGCGGCCGCAGGTGACGCCGTACGCGGAGAACTTCAGCGAGCAGCGTATCACCGACATGCGCGTGGACAAGACCGAGCTTGGCGTGAAAGTCACGCTCACCGGAACCGGCCCCTTCCAGTACGAGTATCATCGCTTGAAGGAGCCGGATAACCGTTTTTTCCTGGACATATCCCAGGCAGTGCTGGCCGGGCCGCGTCGTGAGGTCGAAGTGGCCGACTCGTACGTGACCGCCGTGAAGCTCAACCAGTACCAGAAGGATCCCGTGCCGGCCGTGCGCCTGTTGTTGGAGATGGAAAAGCCCGCCGAGACGAAGGTTTTTTCCGCCGCGCCCAACGTCCTGGTCATTGAGACCCGCCACCGCGTGTCCATGACGGATGTCAGGGGCGTGGGTGCCACCCGCATGCCGACCGGCCGGCGCGTGATATGCATTGACGCGGGGCATGGTGGATCGGATCCGGGCGCCCTCAATCATGCCCTCGGTATCTACGAAAAGACCATCACGCTGGACATCGCGCATCGCCTCGCGCGTGTTCTTCGCGAGCAGGGCTGGCAGGTGGTGATGACGCGCAGTACGGACCGTGACGTTTCGTATGCCGGCTCATCGGCCAACGAGGAGCTTGGCGCGCGCGTCCGGGTGGCACATGATTTCAAGGCAGACCTGTTTGTGAGCATCCACTGCAATTCGTCGCGCAATCGCGGCGTAACCGGCACCTCTACCCACTGGAGCAAAGCCAGTGATCGCATCCTGGCCAGCTTCCTTCATCCCCGCGTGGTATCCGCGATGGGATGTCCCAGCCGCGGTCTGCAGCGCAACAACTTCTACGTGCTGCGTCACTGTAGGTTGCCGGCCGTGCTCATCGAGACCGCTTTCATCAGCAACAACGGCGAAGGCCGCAAACTGGCCGATCCGGATCAGCGGCAGCGGCTTGCGGAAGGCATCGCGGAAGGGCTTCGCGTGTACGTCGTACGCAACGGAGGGCTCAGCGGGCGGTAAAGGAAGCCAGCAGTCTCAGACGGGTGCCATCCCAGACGTTGTTCTCACGCAGCGTCTTGTCGGGATCGAGCATGTCGGTCTGGCCGGCCACGCACACGCCGTAGGTGACCTTGTCTCCCTGCGGGTCGACCCCAGGCATGCCGAGTTCCTTTAGAAGGTCGCCCATGACCTGACGGAGGGGAATGTCGTCGGCAAGCATGGCGTCCTGCTCCCAGTTGTCGGTCATGTCGAGAAGCGTCACTCGAGTCACGTAGAAAGCCCCCTGCGGGAAGTGGATGCCGTGCAATTCCTCGGCTTCTTCGGCAACCCTTCATTGTTTGATTAGTTCCAGCGACCATGGCTAAGTGGTCCGCGGCGCAAGTCTGATCATGAATTGGAGCCCCGGGCGCGGACCACTTAGCCCCAAATCGGTTTGATCGTGTCGCGCGCCACTAAGGACTCGTCCGCGGGACCGAGCGTGTGCACATCACGGGCGTTTGGTCTGGCCGGGTGGTGCACGAGGAACAGGAGCACGAGCGCAGGCAGGCCTTCGCCAACCCCGTCGATTCTCGCTTCCCTGAGCCAGAATCATCACCGGGCGCTTCGGTAGCCACGGCTGCGGTGGATGGGGGGTACTGCAAGATCAGAGGCCAGCAGGAGTGCCGCGAGTTCAAGCTTGGTGTCCTCGGCGTCTAAAGTGGACCCCATTGTCAAGACAGAAAAACCGGGATCTTAAGCTTGTCTCATGGGGTTAGGATCTTCCGGCCGG
>VGFD01000144.1 GCA_016868975.1 Armatimonadota bacterium
TGTGGTGGCGGGCATCGCGATGGTCATCCTCACCCACGTCTTGCCGGCCAAAGACCTGATGCAATTCATCATCTGGACGGGGATGGGCGCCAGCGTCGCGTTCTTCGGCGTCGCGCTCGTCCTGCGCAAGGAGTACCTGAACGCGCTGGTCAAAGGGCTCAAGGACTGGCACCTCGACCTCGAGGACGTCAGCCTGGAAGTCGACAAGGTGCGCGACGAGGACATCTTCGAGATGCTCGGCGAGCTCGAAAAGAACGAGGACTCCGCCAGCATGGAGCTGGTCAAGAAGATGCTGTTCATCTTCAAGCGCCGCCGCAAGCTTGAGCCCATCATCGAGCGCCTCTCGCACGCCAACATCTACGTCCAGGAAGTCGCGCTCGACGTCCTCTCCGACACCAACGACATGCGCATGATGCCCCCCTTGATGCGGCTGATGAAGGAAGGCACCGGGCGGCTGCGGGCCCGCTCCCTGGAGGTCATCCGGCTGTTCAGCCCGCTCTCGGAAATCCTCAACTACCTCGACGACGCGGAGCCCACCGTGCGGGCCACCAGCGCCTCGCTGGTCATCCGCTCGGGGGACCAGCGCCACCTCGACCGCGCGTGGAAGGTGCTGGAGGAAATGGTCAACCACGAAAATACCCAGATGCGCACCGCCGCGCTCTGGGTGTTCCCCGGCCTGGGAGAGCGGGGCGGAGAGACGCTCCTGGACCACATCCACGACGAGAATCCGCGGGTCCGCCTCCTGGCGTTGGACCGCCTGGAGAACTCCGAGCTGGGCAAGGGATCCAGCGTTCCGTTCAAGGTGGCCACGCTGCTCAGCGACCCGAGCGACGAGGTGCGCCGCACCATCGTGCGGCTGGTGAGCCGGAGCGAGGACGAGCGCGTCATCCCTCTGCTGGCGCAGAGGCTGGGGGACGAGTCCTACCACGTGCGCGAGCTCGCCATCAAGGGGCTGGTGAAGTGGGGGATGAGCAGCATCCGCGAGGTGCAGCCCTACCTCGCCTCGCGCAGCGCCACCAGCGTGGACGCGGCGGTGGCCGTGCTGGCCCAGATCGAGCAGCCCGAAGTGCGCGAGATGGTGCTCGGCTTCGTTCGCGATCTGGTCAACCAGGCGCACTCGACCATCGTGGCCCTGGCGGTGTTGGAGGACGCCACCGAAGCCGGCGAGGACAACCTCGCCGTGGTGGCCATGCACGACTTCCTGCACCGCGTGCGGGGCCACGTGTTCCACGCCCTGCGCTTCCTGGAGGATGCCACCGTCATCCGCAACATCGAGCGGTGCCTGTCGACTTCCCACCGACAGGCGCGCGGCGACGCGCTGGAAGCCCTCTCCAACCTGGGGGACCGGCAGCTCACGGCGGGCTTCGTGGCGCTCTTCGACGACGCCACCTTCAAAGAGCAGATGCCGTTCAGCCTCCGCTGGCTGGGCTGGGATGCGGCTCCACTGTGGAAGGACGTCGTGGCCGGCAACCTCAAGTCACGCGACCGCTGGCTGCGCGTGTGCACGCTCTATACCGCGAAAGCGCGTGGTTGGGCGATTGGAGGACTGCCCGAAGAAGAGACTAAAGACTTCGCTGTCATGAAGAACCTGCTGTTCCTGAAGAAGGTGCCCCTCTTCGGGCAGATGTCGCTGGAACAGCTCGAGGTGATCAGCCGCATCGTCAGCGAGATCTCGTTCTTCCGCGGCGAGGTCATTTTCAAGGAATCCGAGATCGGCGACGAGCTTTACATCATCGTCGAAGGCAAGGTCGCCATCTTCAAGAACTACCGCACCCAGCACGAATTGACCCTGGCCACGCTCAAGGAGACCGACTACTTCGGAGAGATGGCCGTGCTCGACAACGAGCCGCGCAGCGCCACCGTGGTGGCCGTCGAGGACGCGAAGCTGCTCAGCATCAGCGGCGCGCGCCTGCGTGACATCATCCAGCAGAAGCCCGAGATCGCGTTCGAGATCTTCAAGGTCCTTTCGGGACGGCTCCGCAAGGCCGACCAGCGCCTCGGCGACCTCACCAGGGAAAACGTGGGGCTCAAGAAGCAGGTCGAGGCCGAACAGCACAAGGTGGGGGCCGCCTAGATCTGTCCATCCTCGGAAATGATGGAGGCCGCTGGCAGGCGGCCTCCATCGTCTTCTTCTCTGTGTAGACTCCCCCGAAACCCAGGGCCCGGTACAATTCGGCTTGATCGTGTCGCGCGACACGCCCAGGGTCAGTCGTTGTCCCGTAAGGCGACGCTACTTGTGGCGCGCGCCACTTAGGGTCCCGACGCGACCGTCGCGGTCAGCGTGCTGGTGTAGTTCGCGGCCAGGGTGGTGGCCGGAATCGTCAGCCCGAAGTTGCCCGCCGCCGGCGTGTAGTCGTAGCGGCCCTTGCCGTAGCCGGCCGCGGTGGTGACGACCTTGCGCGCGGACGACATGTCCACGGCGCCGCCGCCAGTCTCCTTGGGGCCGTTGCTGGCGTCGACCGCCTGGCCGGAGAGCGCGGTGATGGTGCCGCCCGTCGGGTTGAACGAGAAATTGGTGTTGGCGATGGTGTTGGAGCCTCCGTCCGAGAAGTTGCTGGCGGAGAAGGTCACGTTCCAGCCCGCGTTGGAGGCCGTCGCGTCCTTGACACGGAAAGTCGGCGAGGAGGTGGCGTCCACCGTCTGGTTGTCGCCGGTGAGCGCCACGGTGCCAAAGTCGACCGACCCGCTCTGGGTGGTGAGGGTCAGCCCGCCGCTGGAGATGGTGACCGTCGCGTTGGCGGCGGCGGCCGACGCGGGGCGGAGGTTCCCGCCGGCCAGGGCGGCTACGATTGCCGCCACAATGAGCATCCTGCTGGTGCGCTTCATGCGTTTCACTCCCTTGACCTCTTTTGGGGGTCCAGGGGGCCCAGAAAGCGACTCCCCTGGTGGCGGGTAGTGTCCCGCTCTATGGCTGAATTGTAGCCCCCTCAGGTTCGGCATCCCATTGATCGGTTGAACGAAATTCAGCGTAGGCCCCGAACCAGGACCGGATTAGTTCCCCAGGACTGGCCTGCCCGAACTCTATGGTTCGAACGAACGACGCCGGGCCGCTGGAAAAAAGTCCCCGATTTCATGAGCCGCGGCTCCCGGCCAGGGTTGCCGTCAAAAGAGGCGAATTTGGGGGCCAGGAGGGTGATATGCCGGAAGTGGCACTGGTCAATATGCCTTTCGCGCCGGCCACCCGGCCGTCCATCCAGATCGGGATTCTCAAGGCGCTGCTTGACCAAACTCAGCTACCGGCCGGGGAATTCCACGCGGCAATCGACTTTTTCGATCTGCTGCGTCAGAAAAAGGCATTCTCCCAGTATACCGCCGAGACGCCTTCCCTGGTGAGCGAGTGGTATTTTTCCGAGCGCCGCTTCGACTTCAATCCCTTCGGACTGCACGCGGAGGCGGTCGGACGCCTGCAGCGCTTTGCTCAGAGCACCTCTTTTCCGTACGAGGGAATGGTGGCCATCCGCGAGCACGTGGTCCCGGAATTCCTGGAAAATCTGGCGCGCCGCGTGGTGGACAGCGGCGCGCGGGTGGTCTGCTTCACCACCTCCTACGCCCAGCTCAATCCGTCGTTCGCGCTCGCCGCTCGACTCAAGGCGCTGCGCCCGGAGATCATTACGGTTTTCGGCGGGGCCGGCTCCCAGGTTTTTGAAGCCATGTGCCAGGAGACGATGCGCACCCGACCACACGTCGACGTGATGCTTGCGGGCGAGGCCGAGAAGCGGTTTCCGGAGCTGATCGCGTGCCTGCTGGAGGGACGGCCGCCCACCCATCTCCCCAAGGTGTACTTCCGCGAGAACGGCGCGGTGGTGGGGGGCGAGGGCGCGACGCCGGCGCTGGACCTCGACGAGGCCGGCGTCCCCGATTATTCCGGATGGCTGGCGGCGCGCGACGAAGCGCCCGAGGGGACGCGCCTCTACCTGGAGCCCATGATCCTGATGGAGCTGGGCCGCGGGTGTACCTGGGGCGACTCCATGACCTGCAAGTTCTGCGCGTTCACCTTTCACGGAAAATATCGCGGCAAGTCCAGGACGCGGGTGCTCTCAGAGCTGGCCGAGCAATATCGGAAATACAAAATACGCCAGTTCTACTTCGTTGACGATATCATCAACAACAGCCAGATCACCGACATCTTCCCGGAATTCCAGAAAACCGTGCCCCGCATGACGGTGGCCTTCATGGAGATGCGCACCAGCACCACGAAGCGCCACGTGCAGGTCCTGGCCGACGCCGGCGTGCTGCTCGTCCAGCCGGGCACTGAGAATTTCGATGATGGGCTGCTCAAGCGCATCAGCAAGGGCACCACGACCTTTCACAACATCCAGTTCTTGAAATGGGCCCGCGAAGCCGGAGTGCGGGTATCGCACAACGTGCTGCTCGAAGTGCCCGGCTCGGAAGCCGACGAGGTGCGCAACCAGCTCGAGGCCATCAAACTGCTCACCCACCTGGATCCGCCCTACACGCTCAGCATCCAGCTGGTGCGCTTCTCGCCTTATCACGAAAATCAACAGGCTTACGGCTTCAAAAACCTGCGGCCGGATCCATTTTACAAACACCTGCACCCGGACGGCGTGGATCTGGAGAAAATCGCCTACGAATTCGTGCACGACGGCAGCGGGCTGTCCCACTCCCGGATTCACCACGACTCGCGGACGGCCATCGCCCAGTGGCAAGCCGCCTGGCGCCGCCTGCCTTCCCCGTATTTAATCCACGAGACGTATTTTGACGACCTGGTCATTGTCGACGGCCGCGCGGCCGGCGCGCCGGCATTCCATCGCTTTCAGGAGCCGGTGGGCCGCATCCACGCGCTCATCACCGACTGCCCGCAAAATGAAGAGGGGATCGTGCGCGCGCTCGGCGGAGCCATTTCCACTGACGAGGCAGCCGCCGTGCTCAACGAATTGTGCGCGCGCCGGCTGGCGCTGCGGCTGCGGGGGCGGGTCCTCTCCCTGGCGGTGGCCGGCGAGCGCCTGCGACGCCTGCAGCCGGACATCCCCCTGGTGAATTCCCTCACCCTGGAGGGCGTCACCCCCTGGGGACCGGCGGCAGCCCTCCGATAACCCGGGCCAGCGGCGACGGGAGCAGCGCGACCGCCATCCACAGGGTCGGCGCATCCGCGACCCGTCCGTAGCCTCGGTGGATGCGCGCGGTACGCCTGCGACGCTCGCGCGTCTCCTCGCCGTTGTCCCGCGCGTGATGTCCCTGGGCGTGCGCGGAGAGCATGCCCAGCATGTCGGCGAACTCCAGCCCGGCTTCTTGGGCCCACGACTCGATGACCAGCTCGCTGAACTCCGACCACTCGTCGGCATCCAGCATGTCGGGAGTGCGCACGCTCGGCTCGACGGACGGCGGGTATCGATAGCCGAAGTCGGGCGATGACATGGGGATGAAGCCGGCATCCATACGCGTTGTTCACCAGACGGCGAGGTGGTCCTCGACGACGCCGAAAATATCCCGCAGCGGCACTATTCCGTCTGGCAGACGCAATTCCCCTCTCGCCGTCCCGAACGGCTGGGTAAATCTTGAGGTCACCAGTCCCAGGTTGGTGTTCTGCGCGCGCTGGCCGAGCGGCGTAAATTCCAGCGCGATGCGCTCGCCGCTGATCTTCCAGGGCTTGAGCGGATCCGGCGGCACCTCGAAGCGGACCTCGCCCAGGGCGAGCGGCGCGCCATCAACCCAGGCGAAGTTCTCCGCGTCCCCGTATACCCGGGCGGAAGCGTTCACGCCGACCCGACGGCCGTCGGTGGAGGTCCCCGCAAGGCACAGCCAGTTCCACTCGGTCCTTCGATTGGCGAAGCTGCGCGTCCAATCCATGGCCGCGTGGCCGTCCAGGGAATAGCGGCGGCCGCCGTACTCCAGCGTGCCGCTGCAGCGGTTGCCAGCCTCCTTGTGGGTGTACGCGGCGCGGTTGCTGCCCAGGGGATAAAGCAGCGCCACGGCGCGATCCGCCTCCACGCGCAGGGTGGCGTTCAGGGGACGGCGGGCCAGCCGCAGCGCGAGGGCGCAATCCCATCCCCCGCCGTGCCACGCCAGGGAGACGGACTGCCCGCCCCAGGTGGTGGCCCCATCGACGGAGGACCCGGCAATCTTCACCCCAAGGCCAAGCGGGGAAAGCACCTCGGTCTCCACCATCGTGGCGGTTTCTCGGTCCACAAAGTAGGCGAACACGTTGGCCACGTAGCCGAGCTGCGCCACCGCGACGCCCAGGAAGCACTCCCGGGTAACCGCGGACACGTAGTGCCACTCCTTTTTGCGCATGCGGCGCACCAGGCGGCCCAGCAGCCCGGGCCGCGGACGGCCCCACCACGCGGGACAGTCGCTCAGCGCAGCGTCCTCGAAATTGACCCGCGCGATGGGCTCGTGATAGCACCCGAAGCGGAATCTTCCCTCGGCGTCGACCGCCGCGTGCGTGCTTTGCTCGATCAAGGTCATGGCGTTCCCCCCCGGAAGCAGGGCGCTACTTCGCCTCTCGATGCGGGAGTCCTCGGCGGCTCAGTTCCTTTGCAGGCGGCGGCGCGGGCGTTCAAGAACCCACTGGCATGCGCATTCTCATCGTGGACGACGAGCCAGTTTCCCTCGAATTGCTGGCCGCGGTACTGACCCGCGCAAACCACGAGGTCATCTCGGTGCGTGACGGCCGACAGGCATGGGAGCAGCTCGTCCGCGAGCCTATCCCGCTGGTCATCACTGACTCGAACATGCCCGACCTGGACGGCCTGGAGCTGTGCCGCCGCATCCGCGCGCACGACGATCCGCTCTACACCTGCGTCATCCTGCTGACCGCGGTGGGGCGCGACGACGGCTTTCTTACCGCGATGGACGCCGGGGCGGACGACTTCATCACCAAGCCATTCAAACGCGAGGAGCTGCTCGCCCGCGTCCGCGTCGCCGAGCGGGTGCTGAACCTGCAAAAACGACATCCGCGCGCTCGAAGGGCTCCTGCCGATCTGCTCCTACTGCAAGAGCATCCGCGACGATCAGAAATACTGGCACAGGGTGGAAGACTACATCGAGACGCGAGCCCACATCCGCTTCAGTCACGGCGTCTGTCCGACCTGCTGGAAGGCGCACGTGGAGCCCCAGCTCAAGGCACTTGAGGAAACGGCGATGCTCCGAGAACAACAAAGCCCGACGCAATAAGCGCCGGGCTGTCCTGATGGCTGATGAGATGGGGCTACTTCATCATGCCCATCTTCTTCATCATCTCGGACATCTCCATACACATCTCCTGCATTTTGCCCATCATCATCTGGGCCTCGCCGCAGGACTCGTTCATCCGCGACATGCAGTCTGACATCTTCATCATCATGTCACGCATCGGAGCCATGTCCATTTGCATCTTTTCCATTTCCATCGTGGAACAACCCCCTCAGCAAATTTGCCTCGGCCGCGGGAAAGCACGACAGAGACCGGACGCCCCTTATTCCTTACGGGGCGCCGGACTCCCTCCCGGCCTCCTTCTTTCCTAGACTGGCCGCCTGCGCCGAAGACGGGTGATCAAACTCGGCTTGGACGGCTGCTCGGCTTGCGGCTTGTGAAAGACCTCGCCGCACATATCCTCCCAGTCGAGGACGGTATAGCGGTTGGCTCTGGAGATGCGGCGCCAGCGGCGGACCCGGTCCACGAACCAGTGCAGAGCTACAAAGAAGAGGATCGGGCTGAGCATCACGAGGATGACCGCGATTCCCTGTAAGACCTGTTGCGTTGTCCCCACCCCCACGGGCCTCATTGGGACGCCGTTTTCGGTGTCCTGATCCCACAATACGCCTGCTGTGACGCGCGGTCAATCGGATCGCGAGCCTGGGGAGAACTTTTTTTTTTCGGCGGCCGCATTGACGAACGGCCACCGCGTCGGTATAGTCATGCCATGAAGTTTGCAGCCCCCGGCGCCGTCCACATGATGTGCATGCCCTGCATGTGTATGTGTTGCTCCGTCACCGGGGGAGCACTTCCAGCAGCGGCCGTGTAGCAACCGACACGACCCTCGCGAGCAGGAAGGGCCCGCCCCCGGGGTGGGCCCTCTGCGTTCTGAGAGCCCGCCACCAGAAGGCCGAAGCTCTCGAGAACCGTGCCAGGGAAGAGGTTGGGATCTCGAGGGATCCCAAGACGAAAGGCAGTGCACCAATGCACGAAGCGCTTGACCTCAGCCCGGAAATGGCAGCCCTCGCCGACAGTCTCGGCACCCACGGCACGCCCCGCGAGCGGGCGCGACGGCTTTACCTCGCGATCCTCGACGACGCCCTCAAGGTCGGCTACAACGAGGAGATGACCGCGGACTGGCGCCCCAACGGCTGCAAGAGCGCCCGCGCGGTCTTCGAGGAAATCGGCCCGGCCGGCGAGCGCTTTGCGATGTGCATCGAATCCACGATGTTGTTCCTCGCCCTGGGACGCCGCATGGGGCTGGACACCGTGGGCATGCGCCAGGAGAAGAGCCTGGGTGAGACCGCGGACTTCGTGGTCGCGCACATGGTGGCCGGCGTGTACGACGAGGACGGCTGGCACGTGGTCGACCTCACCAACCGCCGCTTCTGGAAGGACCCCGCAGGCCACGAGCCGCTCATCGACGACATGCTGCTGGCCTACGCGCACAACAACACCGGGCTGATCTTCCGCGCCCAGGGACGGCTTTACGACGCCGAGAAAGCGGTGTCCGCCGCCCTGGCCCGCGAGCACTCGCACGCCGCCTTCTGGTACAACCGCGGCTGCGTCCACCTGGCCAGCGGGGACGCGCGCTCGGCGCGCCACGACCTGACCCGTGCCGCGCGGCTGATGCCGCACAGCGCGCACATCCTCACCAACCTGGCGGTGGCGCACAACGCCCTGGGACGCCGCGCCTCCGCCCGAAGCACCCTGTACGCCGCGCGCGAAGTGGCGCCGGGCGACGCGCGGATTCGCTTCAACCTGGGCGTCCTGGCCTACGAGGACGCGCGGTACGAAGAAGCCGAGGTGCACTGGCGCGACGCGCTGGCGCTGGAGCCGGCCTACGCCCAGGCCCGCCGCTCGCTGGGCCACCTGCTCCGCGCGCTGGGGCGGTCCGACGAGGGTCTGCGGCTGCTCGCCGGGCTCGCATGACTGTAGCAGGTGTCGCCTTTCGGGCGCGCGGCCGTGGAGAAAGGCGAAAAATGATGCGACGGCGACTGCTGGTCCTGGGGATGGTGCTTCTCACGTGGGGCGCCGCGCGTTGCGAGGAAAAGCCCTGGTCGGTCACCGTGAGCACGTTCGGAGGCATCACCGGCGGCGGCTCGGGCACCACCATCTACTCCGATGGGCGCGTCGAGAAATCGTCCTGGTCAACGGCGGGCGCGCCGCGCAAGACCGCGCTCGGCGGGCGAGTGACGCCGGCCGCGCTGGTCGGCCTCAAGAAAATCCTCACCAGCGCCGACCTGGTGGCACTGCAGTGCAACAATCCGCACAATATGACCACCGAGCTGGCCTTCGTGGAGAAAGGCGGCGCGAAACGGACCTACAAATGGCCCGCCATGTCAACCCCGCCCGCACCGCTGGACCGCGCGTATCGAGCCGTGCTGGAGGCCGCGCGTTAGCGACCGCGCAGGCGGGCGGACACGCGGTCCACGAAGTCCTCGCCGACCTGCTCGCCCTTCTGGTAGAGGCCGATGGTTCCGGCCACCGCGCCGGCCGCGGCGCCCACCACCTCACCAACGGCTCCGTTTGCGACGCGGCGCAGGACGCCGGCCTGGTCGGGATCGCCGGGCAGCTTCGCGAGGGTCTTGTCGACCCATGCGTCCGCGCGCTCAGCCACGCGCTTGCGGACTTCCTCACCCTCGATGCGCCAGAGGAGGTGGCCGCCAATGACGCCGGTGACGGCGCCCACTGGACCGCCGCTGAGAGCGCCGATCGCCGCGAGGTTCACCGTCATCGCGCCGTAGAACACCGGGGTGGTGTGGGATGAGAGGCGCGCGCCGCGGATGATCCCCTCGGCGCCGCCGGCCGCGGCATTCACCGCCAGGCCGCTGGTGCCGAAGGCGAGTCCGACGACCTTGCCGGCCACCCAGCGGACGGCCTTCTCGACACAATCCCCGATGCCTTGCGGATCTTGCGGAGGAGCTGGCTTCGAGGCGGGCGGCGCGGGAGGAGATGTGTTGAGGCTGCGAATGATCATTTTTCCCACTCCCTGACGTGAATCACCGGCATGATAGCCGATCGCGGAGAGGAAATTGTAAGCCCGGTGTTACTGGACCGCGTTGGATGGCAGTCGGAAGGTCACCCGGGCCACCGTGCCGGCGTCGGCCACGTTGGCCGCTGGCACGGCCACGCAAAGCACGGTGCGGCCGCCTTCCTCGTAGATGGCGAAGGATGAGCCGACCTGCTCGCGGAGAATGTCGGCGTCCTGAAAGTACTTCCCGCCGTCCGGGTTGCGCTCGAGGATGTTCTGGACGTCCTGCACGACTTTGTCAAAGTCCGCGCGGGAGAGGATCTGGTCGAGGGTGACCGCTTCGCCGGTTTTCGTGTCGATGGTCCGGTAGGTGGTCTCGCGGGCGTCGCTCTGGCCAGTGAAGCCGCCTTCGACGAGCTTTACCGATGCGAAACGGCCGGCCGAGCCGGCGGGCTCCATGGTCGACACGACCTGCCAGTCTTGCTGCGCCTCGTTGGCGAACTGCTCGGTGGCCCAACCCATTCCATCGGCCTTGTAGGTCTTGCCGCCGCCCAGGTCGAGCGTCGACTGGGCAAACGACAGGCCTACCTGGCGACCGTCCTCGGTAGTGCGGGTGGTACGCCGGGTCTGATCCTGGATGCGCACGCTGCTCGCGCTCGGGCCGAACGGCCGGGCGGTCGGGGTCCAGCCGACGTCCACTTCCTCCAGGCCCAGCGGAACGGACACTTCCTGGGTGTCGGCGATGGTGAGCGGCGCGGCCGTGGGGGCCTGGGCGTCGGTCTTCTGCCCGCCGTCCCGACTGACGGTCGTCGAGATGGAAATTCCGGTGTGCGCCGGCCCGGTCGGTCCGGGAATAAGCGAGGCGCCCACGCCCAGCGCCACCAGACCCAGGCCGGCGAGGGCGATCATGCGGCCTTTCCCGCGCGTGGGCGCGGCGCTCGGTTCGGCGGCGGCTGTGTTGCCAGAGAGGACAGCCTGATCAGC
>VGFD01000145.1 GCA_016868975.1 Armatimonadota bacterium
TGCCGCGTAGCCGCGCGACACCTGCCCCCGCACGCTGGTCTGGGTGGCGCCGCCGGTCTCGGCGTCGAAAAACTTCGCGATGCCGAAATCAATGAGCTTGAGGGCGCCGTCGTCGGTGAGCATTACGTTGGACGGCTTCAAGTCGCGGAAAATGATCGGCGGCCGGCAGGCGTGCAGATAGGCCAGCACGTCGCACATCTGGCGCGCCCAGTCCAGGCCGCGCGCCTCGGTTACCGGCCCGTCCATGAGCAGCACGTCGTCGAGGGTGCGGCCGGCAATATATTCCATGATCAGGAACGGGCGGCCGCCGTCCTCGATGAAATCCAGCACCTGGGGCAGGTTGGGATGCCGCAGTTCGTGCAAGAGCTGCGCTTCCATGCGAAACTGGCGCACCGCGCCCGGCGGAAAGAAATCCCCGGCGGCCGGCCGCAATTCCTTGACGGCGACGGATCGGCTCGACTCCAGGTCGGTGGCCAGGTACACGTTTCCCATGCCGCCGCGCCCGAGCATGCGCTCGATGCGGAATTTTCCCTGCAGCACGTCCCCAGCGACCGCCACTGGCTACATCTCCATGGCCTTGCGGGCGGCTTCCACCACGACCTCGGGCGCGAGATCCTCGTAGCAGACCATTTGCGGACAGGTTTCCTTCAAGCACTCCTCGCTGCAGCGGAAACTCGCCGGGCGCACGAGCTGCGCCCGTTTCCCGCGCGGTCCCCAGCGGTCCGGAAGGTCCTTTTCCATGGCGAACAGTCCGACGGTGGGCGCATCCAGCGCGGCTGCCATGTGCATCGGCCCGCTGTCGTTGGCCACCGCCACCGCGGCCTTCTCCAGGACGCCTCCGAGCTGGGCCACGGTGAGGCGCCCGGCCAGCGGCACCGAGCGCTCGCGCATGCCGCTCGCCACGGATTCCACGATGGCGATTTCGGCGGAGCCGCCGGTGAGCACCACCGGCATGCCGAGCGCGCTGGCCATCGCGTCGCCGATGCGCGCGAAGGGAGCCGTCGGCATGCGGCCCTCCAGCGGCGTGCCGCGCCCCACGTGGAGGACGGAGTACGGGCCGTCGACCCCGGCCCCGCGCAGAATTTCAGCGGCCTGCGCGCGGATGGCGTCGTCGAGAAACAGGCGCGGCATGGGATCGGACAATTCCGCGTTCACCGCGCGCGCGTAATCCATCAAGCATTCGACCCAGTGGCTTTTCGTATCGCCGTGCTCGGAGCGCACCCGTACCCGCCGGGTGTACATCCACGAATACATGAGGCGGGAATCCTGGCCGACGCGGTGGCGGATGCCGGCCCGGTAGACCAGCGACGCTTCTGGAAATTTGCTCCACAGCACGACGGCCAGGGAATATTCGCGCTTCTTGAGGGCATTGAGCCAGCGGCTCCAGGTCTTCGTGTGGTCCAGGTCGCCCTCTTCCGCCACCATGACTTCGCTCACCACGGGATTGCGCTCCACCATCGCGGCCGATCCGCTCCGCACCAGCACGTCCAGCGGGACCTTGTAGCGCTTTTGGAGGGCCTCCAGGACAGGCGTCGACAAGAGCACGTCGCCCATTCCCCCGCGCGCGTGCACGACGAGGATACGCTTGACGGTGCGCAGGCTGGGTCCCATCAAGGACGGCGTGCTCATGGCGCGGGACTCGGTCTTGACGGCCAGTTTCCTGCGGTTGACGTCCGTGTCGGACTCATCGCCCGGTTCTCCATCGATAATGGTGGAGCGCTTCCGCGCGCTTGGGAAATACCTGGATGAGCACCACGCCGGCCACGAATCCCCCGACGTGCGCGCCGAACGCGACTCCGCCGCCGGTGGCGTCCACCCGCGCCATCAAGAGCTGCATGAGAAACCAGATGCCCAGGTACAGCCAGGCCGGCAGATTGGTGACGCCGACAAAGAAATACACCCAGTAAAAATTGCGGATGCTGTTGTGCGGAAACATGGCAATGTACGCGCCCAGCACGCCGGAAATCGCGCCGCTGGCGCCCACCACCGGAATCTTCGAATTCGGATCGAGCGCCACGTGCGCCGCCAGCGCGCACAATCCGCAGGCGACGTAAAAGATCAGGAAGCCGGACTCGCCAAGCAGATCCTCGATATTGTCGGCGAAAATCCACATAAAGAGCATGTTGCCGAACAGGTGCATCCAGGAGCCGTGCATGAACATGCTGGTGAAGGCGGTATACCAGGAGCCGTCCAGATCGTGGGTGAGCAGGTAGGGGACGCCGCCGTAGCGCAGGGTGGTGCGGTCGAGGCCGCCCTGGAGTTCCGCCACGAATGCCAGGACGTTGAACGCGATGAACGCCAGGACCACCGTGGCGGTGCTGCCCGGCCGCGACTCCTCGTCGCCGATGGGGAAGAACATGGGGGCAACATTCCACGTGGTCGTTGTCCTCCCCCGCAAGCCTCGAGGGGCTCGAACAGGAGGTCATTTTCGGACGCGGGAATCTGTCCTCAAGTCAATTCGGGAGGAATCACGCCTTGGAAGAAGCCCGCTGGGGCTTTGAATGGGAGTCCATGACGGAAAAGTGCATCGAGGCCCTCGTTCTCGCCCAGCGCGAGGCCGAGTTCCTGCGGGCGCCGCAGGTGGGCACCGAGCACGTGCTCATCGGGTTGTTGAGCAGCACCAACCTGGGCGCCGAGCTCCTGGCGGAGTCCAACGTGGACGCCAACGTGGTGCGCGCCACCATGGAGAAGTTCCGCACGCGCGAGTCGAGCATGAACGTGCGGCGCTTCTCCTGGCGCGTGCGCAAGGCGGTCGAGCTGGCCTTCGAGGAAGCGCGCGGCAAGGGCGAGCCGTTCATCAATACCGATTACCTTTACGTCGGGCTGTTCTCGCAGGAGGACTGCACCGCGTTTCTCATTCTCCAGGACCTGCGCTGCCCCATGGAGGCTTGCGTGGCGCGCCTTCGGGGCCGGGCGCAGGCGCCCTCGGAGGGGCCGCCCATGTCGGCCGATGAGATCCTTGGCCAGCTTCGGGTCGCCGAGGACGCTCCCCACGAAGAGCAGGTTCCCCAGACACCGCCGCTCGCCCTGGATCACTTCCTGAGCGTTCTCGACGAGCTGAGCCGGGCGCTGCAGACCGCTCAGAGGACCGTGGAAGCGGTGCTCTCGTCAGAGGCCTCGGAGCCCGTCCCCTCGCTGGTCATCTCCATGCCGGTGGTCGACGACGGCTGGCCGGTGGTCGACGAGGAGGTGTACCAGATCGGCGGGCTGGTGCGGCAGATCCTCTCCGGAGCGGTGCTGCGCCGCGCCGAGCGGATCGTGTTCGAGCCCTCGCCCGCCGCGCTGCGCGTGGAGTACCACACCGTTTCTGGAGGGTGCGACGCGGTCGAAGTGCCCGCCATCCTGGCCAACGTGGTGCCGTTCAAGGTGATGCGCATGGCAAGCCTCAATCCCATGGAAAAGGGGCGCGAGATGGAGGGCAGGCTGATCTTCCATCACGGCGGGCGCTCGCATCGCATGCGGGTGCGCAGCGAGCCCATCCTCAAGGGCTTCCGCGTCGAGGTGCTGCTCGTATAGGAGCTACTGCGGGCACCAGATCGGTTTGATCGTGCCGCGCGACACGCCCGGGTCAGTTGATGTCCCGACTTGTGTCGCGCGCCACTTACTGTCAGGGAGGACGCTCCACCAGACCGCCGATGGCGGGGATGAACTGGGGATAGTTGTCCGGCAGGTTCAACTCCCCGTGGTGCGAGCCTCCGCACATCAGCGAGTAGCCGTCGGGGTTGCTGCGCGCCGCGTAGGAGTTCAGGTAGGGCGCGTTCTTGCCCGCCGAGGGGCACGTCGGAATGATCGAGATGTGGCCCGGCGTGAGCACGTTGAGGGACGACGGGTAGCGGTTCGCGTTGTCCGCCGAGTAGCTCTCAATGGCGGAGGCGAGGTTGCGCAGGTTGGTCTTGCAGCCCGCGAGCCGTCCCTGCGAGCGCGCCTTTACGAAGTTGGGCAGCAGGATGCTCGACAGGATGGCGATGATGGCGATGACCACCATCAGCTCGATGAGGGTGAATCCCTTGCGTGTGAGCCTTTGTTCAGGGGGGCGCCGCATTGACGATCTCTTCGGCTTGCTTGAAGGTTTTCCTACGAGGGCGCCGGGAGAGGATGTGCCCTGGGAGCCATCGAACCATCGGCTCGATTTTTCAGAGCCTTCCCGTAGCCTGGTTCCGGCAGATCATCTTCTATTGCGGCTGACTGCCGTGGACAGGCTCAGGCTCTCAAACGGAGATTAACACGTGGCAAACGCACGCGTGCGCCTGACCGCGCTGGTCGGCGCCATCAATGACAGCGCGACCGACGTCGTGTACTACGTCGACTCCCACAACGGAGACGTCTCCAAGATCTCGCGCGGCGCGCCTCTGGCGGACCTGGCGCGTTTCAAGACGATGTCCGATAAGGATCCGGATCGCTTCCTCAAGGTGCCCAAGCCGACCGGTGAAGAGTCGTATGGCGATATGGCGGAATTCACCAGGACGGTCAAGGACCGCAAGCTGCAGGAGCGCCTCCAGATCGCGGTGCGCGGCGGCGGCACCATGCGAAATTTTCTCGACGCGCTGACGCCCTCTCCCATGGAGAAAGAGCGCTGGTACAAGTTCCGCGAGTCCCGGGTGCACGCGCGGGCCCGCGACTGGGTCCGCCAGAACGGTCTGGAGCCGGTATGAAAGGCAAGAAAATGATTTCCATCGCGGGCCGCGCCTTGAGCGTGGCCGCCCTGTTCCTGGCCTGCGTGCTGCCGCTCGGCGCGGCGTCCGCGGTGAAGCTTGACTACGACACGGCGCCGGCCCGCGTGGTGTTCAGCATCACGACGAAGGGTGGCGTCGCCTCAACGCTGCAGGAGCTGACCGCCCTGCCGGATTTCGTCCTCTACGGGGACGGCACCGCGTTCTGGACGCGCTACGACAAGGCGGCCGATCTCCGCCAGTTGTGGACCGCCACGCTGTCGCCCGAGCAGGTGCGCGCGGAATTGCAGTGGCTGTCGAACAAGGGATATTTCGAGTGGTACGACCGCTACGATCACGTGACCATCAAGAACCTGCCCACCACCTATTTTCAAGTGAACCTGGTGGACGGGCCGTTCAAGCGCCAGGTGTACGGCATGAACGTGGGCCTCAAGGACCACAGCACGCCGGCTGGCTTCGGCGAGGTGTTCGAACGGTTCTCGAAATACTCGGCGGCCGGCGAGAAGCTCTACAATTTCGACCGCGTGATGCTGTTCGCGCGCAAGCTGACCCGCAGCGAGGCGCGGCGCGGCTACAAGACAATCAACTGGGGCGTCAAGCAGGTCAAGCTGGCCGACTTCGCCCGCGAGAGCGAAAAAGAATACGGCCAGTTCGAGGTCTCCGGCAAGGACGCCAGCCGGGTCACCAACCGGCTCCGCAAGTGGACGCTTTTTTCCACCGACCTGTCGATCATCTTCTTCAAGGAAAAGAAAGAAGAATACCAGCTAGGCTACCGCCCGTTGCTGCCGGGGGACTGACATCCTATCGGGACCAGGTGGCGCGCGGCCATCTTACTCGAACAGCGTCTCCTCTTCCAGCTCGGCCATTCCGGGAAGATGCGCTTCCAGATCCTGGGTGAGCTGCTTCTTGTTCGGCTTGCGGCGGAAATTCCTCAAGTACTCGGTGAAGCGGCTCTGCAGTCTCTTCGTGGTCTGCCTGACCTGCGCGCGGGTCGGTTTCTTCCCCGTCTCGAACCACTGGATGGCGGCCGAGCCCATGGCCAGCGTGGCCGAGCCGGCGACGGACGCCGAGAGCACCCAGCCGGGCAATCCCCCCAGCTTGGTCAGCTCGTAGAAAAGCGTGCGGGCCAGCATCCCGATCCCGAAGGTGGCCGCTACCTCGCCGCCCCGCGCCACGGTCATGGGCCGATCGTAGATTCTTGCGATGGTCAGGATGAGGCTGACCTGGATTGCCGCCAGCGGGATCAGGTCCAGCATGGGAATCGGAGTGAGCGCCACCACCACCGCGGTGAGCGTGCTGCGGCGCACGGCCTGCATGGCCAGCTTGCGGCGCATGGGCACGAGCACTTTCCCCAGGTGCGCCAGCAGGCGCGGCTCCGCGGCGGCCAGTTCCAGCACGAGGCGCTCGGTGCCGGTCCCCTTCAGCGCGGAGGTCGGCACCACCGCCTCGGTGGCCAGTCCCAGCGTGGCCGCCGCCGCCTCCACGACGGCCTTGCGGTGCTTCGCCTCGATGAGGTCGATCTTGTTGAGCACCACGAGGTGCGGCTTGCCGAGCGCCGCCAGTTCGTCGTAGAGCGCCTTGTCGGAGGCCGTGATGCCGCGCGCCGCGTCGAAGGCGACGAGCAGGAAGTCGGTGTCCCGGGCGGCTTGCAGGGCGGCCTGTCGCTCCTCCTCGCCGACTGCGGTGGCGCGGTCGGCGCCGGGCGTGTCGACGAGGTTGAACAGCCCGAGGCTGGTGGCACAGACCTCGCGGGTGGTGCCGTGGATGGGTCCGACGGCGGCGTGCCGCGCTGGATCGGGAACGATGGTGTTGTACAGGCTGGATTTCCCGACGTTCACCGGCCCCACGACGGCAATGTCCGCGAGCGGCCGCACCAGCGGGTCGGCCAGCTTCTGGATGGCGCTCAGCAGGTCGGTGCTCGCCGTGGGATTCTCTCCGAGCAGCTTGTTGAGCGTGCCAAGCGTGTCCACGAAACTGCGCCGCAGGTCGGGCGGCAGCGTGCTCCACGCGGCTCCCACGATGGCGCGGGTCTGCGGCGAGAACCTCACGAGGAAGGGGTCGATCTGGTTGCTCACAAGAGTTTGCGGGGCTCCTTCGTAGAATAGGGTTCCCATGATTGCCCCCTCGAGATCGAGCCCGTCATGGCGGTAGGCCGTTCAGTCCAGGGAGGGAGCGGGTTCGGCCTGCCCCTGGCAAAATCCGGGCGCCTCCTGCAAGGGCTGGCCGCGCTGCTCTTGCAGGCCAGCCCGCTTCTGCCGTGGGTGCAGTTCCCCCTCTTGGGGATGACCCTCATCGTGCCCGGCATCCTCCTGCACGGCGCCCTGGTGATGGCGGCCGGCGTGTTTTCGCTGGGATTGCTGGCAATGCGCGTGCGTCTTCCCGGGGTGCAGATCCTGCTGGCGCTGTTCTCCGCGTGGTGGATCAACCTGGACGCCCGCTTCATCGCCGAGCGCACTCCGTATTACCTGAAGAAATTGCAGTTGTCGCTGGTCGGCGTGAACGACCTGCTCACGAAGGTGGGGCAGAACCCGATCGACGTCGTGCCCAGCGGCTGGCAGCCCGGGGATTTCGTGGCGCTGGGCGTGTGGGTGGCCGCCGCCTCCTGCGCGCTGCTGATCGTCGGCGCGGTGCTCGAGGCGAGAGACTATCGGCGGGGGATGCAGGTGGGCTGGGTGCTCCTGGGATGGCCGCGCTGCGCGGCCTGCTCGGCCCGGGTGTACCACGGGATGTCATACTGCCCGTCGTGCCGCCACGGGTTGCTGGACGGCGCGCCCTGCGAGCGCTGCGGTGCCTGGGTGCAGCGGGGATGGAAGTGGTGCGCGCAGTGCGGGGCGGATGCCCGGGTCTGATTTTAGAGGATTTTCAAGGGCTCTGGCTACAATCCCGACAAACTGCCCAGGAGAGAATTCAATGTCCGGGATTGAGCCAATCGGGGCGCCGCGCTTCTTGGGAGCGCCGGCTCCGTCGCGTCTGGCTTCGCGTGGCGAGGTTTCCGCGCCGCGGGATACGGTCGCGCTGACGACGGTTGCGCCTTCGACGGCTCCCACGGAGGCGCGCACCTGGCAGGACGAGATTTTCTACTTCGTCATGACCGACCGTTTCGAGAACGGCGACAAGACGAATGACGCGGGCAGCGACCGCGCCAATTCCGAGCGCTTCCACGGCGGCGACTGGCAGGGCGTCATCGACAGGTTGGATGACTTGCAGAAGCTCGGCGTGACCGCGCTGTGGATTTCTCCCATCGTGCTGAACGACCGTGATTTCCTCGGCATTGACGGCTATCACGGATACTGGCCGCACGATTTCGATCAGGCCGAGCCCTCGTTCGGCACCCGTGAAAAATTGAAGGAACTCGTGGATCGCGCGCACGCGCGGGGCATCAAGATCGTGGTCGATCTGGTGCTCAATCACACCGGCTACAACCACCCCTGGACGAAGGACGGCAAGCACGAGGAGTACTTCCATCACAACGAGCACGGCATGATCAACGGCTCGCTGTGGGGGCTCCCCGACTTGAAGCAAGAGGACCCGCGGGTGGCGCAATATCTCACCGAGAACGCGGTGAATTGGGCCAACGAGCTTGGCCTGGACGGCTACCGGTTGGACGCCGTGACGCCGTGATGCACATGCCCCGCGAGTTCGTGACGGATTTCGGTACCCGACTGCACGCGGCCCGCGGCAAGGATTTTCTGCTGCTGGGCGAGGCGTACACCGGCGATCAGCAGTTCGTGGCGTCGATCCAAAAAGAGACCGGGCTCGACATGATGTACGACTTCCCATTGTCGAACACGATTCGCAGCGTGGTGGGCAAGAATGAGGATCAGGGTTTCTTTGGCCGCTGGCGCCGCTTCTTCCATTTACGGGAAGCGTTCCCCGGCGAGGCGTGGCGCGTCCGCACTTCGCGCGGCGCGAATCCAGAGTGGTTTCACGAGCTTTTCGAGAAGGACAAGATTTACCAGAACCCCGCGGGGCTGATGACGATTATCGAAAACCACGACATGCCGCGCTTCATGGCGGCGGCCGGGCCCCGCGCGCGGGACAAGTTTCTGCAGGCGCTCACCCTGCAATACTGTTTCCGCGGCGTGCCTTGCCTGTACTACGGCGCGGAAGACGGCATGGGCATGACCGACGAGGACATCCGCGCGGACAAGCGGCACGGCGCCGATCCGCAGATGTTCGCCCGGCTTGAGAAACTGGGCGCGCTCCGCCACGGCTCAAAGGCGCTGCGCCGTGGCGAGCAGCGTGAGATCACCTGCGACCGGCAGGTCTATGCCTTCAGCCGGGTGCACCAGGACGAGACGGTGGTGGTGGTGGCCAACGTCGACAAGAAATCCCAGGAGCGGGACATCCCGCTGCCGGGCGGCTGCAAGAAGGGCTACCGCCTGGAAAACCTTCTGACCGGGGAAATCTCGACGATTTCCGGCGACACGATGCGGGTAACGCTGGGCGCGGCGGATATGCGGGTGCTGCGAATCACGCCGCTGGAGTAGGGGAGGGGCCGCGCGGAAGTCTCGCGGCATGGACGAAGTGCAGACGATCGGGACCGCGCTGTGGTCGCAGGGACGCTGGAGGAGGAAAGCCGCTGGCAGTTTCCGGGAGTGGCGTGTTCCGTCAGCAAGACCCAAAAGGACTCTCCGGCTCAATACACACACCTCGCGCGCGGCCGCGCTCCTCATTGCATATACCGGGTCGAGTGCCAGTCTGCGGAGTTCGATGACATGTACGTCAAGGAAATGCAGGCGGCGCTTTCAGGTGCTGGTCCGCCGGGTTCGTCAAAGGTGGGGGCACCTGTTCCTTCTTCGTTCTGCGACGCGGCCGCATATTTCTAACTCCTTCACCCTGCGCATGTCGAACAGGGACGCGCCTCGTTGACGAGAGGATGGGATCGGACAGCAATGGCGGAGAGCGAGCCAGGCCCGGTCAGCCCGTGCGTGTATTATTTCCGCAATGGGAATTATCACCACATTGACAGCAATTGGAACGGCGATCAGCTTCGGGTCGGCCTGCCTCAGGCATTGGCGGACGTGATGGCCGAGCTCGGAGCGCCGCCGCAGTAGCGCGCTTTCAGGCTTCTTCCAGCGGTTCCTGGTATGGTGTCTCCAATACTACCGGAGGCATTTTCACGTGCAGATTGGACCGAAGTCGCTGGCCCGCGCGCTGGAAGTAAAGCAGCGCGTGGACGCCGTTTCCGAAGAGATCCGCAAGCGGGACAACGTGCCCGGCGTGGACCTGGACAGCCGTTCTGGAGAAGTGGTCGTGTCGTTGAGCAGCGGCCGGTCGGCCATTGAGATCCCCGTGCCGGGCGGCGCGTTCGCGCAATATCAAGACGAGGTGCAGCAGGCAGCTGTAAGCTTCGACCCGGCCAGCGGCAAGATCCGCTCGGCCGCGCTGGACTGCGCGCAGTTCTACAACTCCAGCTACGGCCGCAGCGCCGAGGACTTGCTCCACTACCAGGTGGAGACGAAGACGGAGAACGGAAAGCCCGTCCTGGTGTAAACGCAGAAGCGCGACGTCTACTACAACGACAACAATTCCATCGAGACGGTGCGGGTGGACGCGACGACCGGAAACGTGCTCAGCTACAAGGCCAAGGAGTACGCCGAGACGTTCCCCCAGGCGCTCAAGGGCGTGTTCACCTCCTTCTCGGGCATCGCGCTGGTGGCCACGGCGGGCCTCTTGATGGGCGCCCCGGGCACGCTGGGCTGCAGCGCGCGGTGGACGTCCACCCGACGTTCGAGCCGGCCCGCAAGAGACTGGCCGCCATCGACGTCCACACCGAGGCGCGCCGCCACTGCCGCGACACCATGTCGCACGTCGCGCACGCACTGGAGGAGTGGCGCCGCACCCGCCGCGTCGGCTACCCCGAGCGCCTCAACGCACCCACCACCGGCGCCCCGCGCTGCCCGACGGACGGCAGGGTTTACACCTACCGCGTCTCCAGCGCGGGAAATCGTTTCCTGCTTGCTGCTTGCCTGCCGAAAACTCCACCGCTTGCGCTACGACTCGACGCTGGGCTACCTTTCCACGGTGGAATCTCCGGGCACGCCCGCCGACCCCGACGCGGAAGTCGTGCAGCGCATCGCGCGCGCTTGCGCCGACTGGCGAGAGCGGTTCATCATCACGGTCCATGGCGCCCGCGTCCGCCGCATGCTGGGCTGACCCGGGGTCGGTCAGGCAGCCAGTGGTCGCTGAATGAGGCGGAGAGAGCGTTTAACCCCCCCCAGGGGTAAAACGGCCCTGTTTTACCCCTGGGGCGGGTTAAACACAAACCGCCGACCTGTTGCCGCCGCTCTCCACGAGACCGACGGGACCGGCACCGCCCTCAGGTTCATCGAGCGCGTCCTCGAAACCCGGCGGCCAGTCGAGCGCCCGCCAGCCTATCCATC
>VGFD01000146.1 GCA_016868975.1 Armatimonadota bacterium
TCGTTGTCCAGGAAGTTGGGCTGGAGCGCCTCCGCCGCTTCGCCCGACACGTAACGATGCGTGTCGGTGCTGCTTGTGCTGGAGGACGAATAGGTGGTCCGGGTGTGCGTCTCCGTCGTCGACGTGTCGTCGGAGGAGCCCGCGCCGGCGGCCCAGACGGCGCCGGGAGCCAGGCACAGAATTGCGGTCAGAACGCAGCCGATCAGTCTCTTCATATCGGTTCCCATCTCCCCAGGATGTGATGTCGTCCCCTACATCATGCAACGAAAGCCTGGCTCAAACAAGCCAGCCCGGGTTAAGGTTCGCAAACAGTACGGGCCTGTTAAGGATTCTCAAGACTTGCGGGCGAACTTGCATGGGTGCGCTTCCTGGACGATCTGACCGAGGCTGACGCGGTGGGCGGCAAGGCGTGGAGCTGCGCGCGGCTGCGCCGCCTGGGATTGCCGGTGCCCGACGGCTTCGTGGTCACTTCAGCGGATCCCGGCCCCATCGCCGAGGCCGTCGCCCGCTTTCCGGCCGGAACACGCTTCGCGGTGCGCTCCAGCGCGGCCGCCGAGGACGGGGCCGCGCACTCCTTCGCCGGCATCTACGAGAGCGTGCTGGACGTGGCGCCCGAAGACGTCCCCGCCGCGGTCGCGCGTTGCCTGCTGGCCGTCGACTCGGCGCGCGCCACGGTTTACAGGGAGGCCAGCGGCATTGGCGCGGATCGCATGGCGGTGCTCGTCCAGCGGATGGTCTTCGCGCGCGCGGCGGGCGTGGCGTTCACAGCCGATCCCCTGAGCGGCGATGCGGACACGGTGGTCATCGAGGCCGGCGCTTCGGAAGAGGTTGTGGGCGGCGCCATCCGACCGCACACGTGGCGGGTCCGCAACGGCACGACGGACGCCGACGGGACGCTGCTCAGCGACGCGGAAGTCGCCGCCCTGGCCGTGCTGGCGCGGCGCGCGGGCCCCAAGCAGGACGTGGAGTGGTGCCTCGACGAGAGCGGCTTCTGGATTGTCCAGGCGCGTCCTATCACGACCCGCGACGGGGTGCACGAGGCGGACGTGGCGGTGCCCCCAGCAGTGCGGCCCGGCACCGAGTGGACGCGGGCCAACGTCCGCGAGGTCCTGCCCGACATGCCCAGCCCGCAGGCCATGGAAGTGCTCGGCGGCATCTGCAACGACGGGATGGCGCGGCTCTACGGGCGGCTTTCCGACCGCCGCCTGGGACCGATGGTGGTCCCCATCTACGGCCGCCCCTATTTCAACCTGAGCCAGTTTCGCTACTTCTGCAAGATGACCCACACGCCGTTCGAGATGGTGACCGCGGTGCTGGGCGACGCCGCCGGAACGCCGCTTGACGCAGACCCGGCGCCGACGCTGCTGGAGCGCGTGCTGGCGATGCCCGACCTGCTGCGCATGCTGGGCCTTCCGTTCACCCTGGCGCGACGGCAGCGGGCGCTGGAGCGGATGATCGCCGAGTGGCTTGGCGTGCTACGCGCCCAGCGACCCGCCGAGATGAGCGACGAGGCCATCTGGACGCTGATGAGCAGCTGGCAGGCCCGCGCCGGTCAGGCGATGGAAGCGGTGCTCGCGCTCGGCGTGCTGTTCAGCTTCCCCACCATGATCGACGCGGTGTGCCGGCGGGTGGGATTTCCCGGGGATCAGCTGAGGACCGCGTGCCTCGCGGCGGGATCGAAGACGGTGAGCGGTCAGCAGGCCCTCGATCACATGGCGCTGGCGGTGACGGCATACCAGGAGGATTCGGTGCGGGCGTGGATGCTCGCGCCGGTCGGAGATTTTCGCGAGGCCCTGGCCGGCACGCGATTCCTGGTCGAATTCGAGGCGTTCCTGGCCCGCTACGGGCACCGCGGCACCTGGGAGTCCGACTGGTCGCTGCCCCGCATGCGCGAGGATCCAACCGCGGTCCTCGTGTCCATCGCGGCCGCGGTGCGGGCCGGCCCGCCGCCCTCACCGAACGCGCTGCGCGCGCGCCAGGACGACGAGGCGCGCCGCCTGTGGTCGGCGTTCGTGGCCTCCCTGCGCGGCTGGCGACGCTGGATCGTGCCGCCGCTGGTGAGCGGAATGCTCCGGGCCACGCGCTTCCTCTATCAATCGCGGGAAAAGAACCGCTCGGACATGCACGAGGTGCTCGGCGAGCTGCGTCAGCTCCACCTGGAGCTGGCGCGGCGCTGCCACGCGCGCGGTCACATCGAGTCGGTGGACGATTATTTCCAGCTCTCCGTGTCAGAGGTCTCCGACGTCACGGGGGCCGCGGGATGGAAGGCGCTCGTTCGCCAGCGCAAGGCCCGCCGCGCGGCCTGGAAGGGCTACGAGATGCCGCTCTACCTGACCGCCGAGGACGCCCGCGCCGGTCGCTTCGAGGGCCCCGCTCACGGGGAGGAGCCGGTGATGTGCGGCCTTTGCGTGAGCGCCGGATTTATCGAGGCGGAGGTGGTCGTGGTGCACACCCCCGACCAGATCGAGGTGATGCGCTCCGGCGCCATCCTGGTGACCACGGCCACCGATCCGTCGTGGACGCCGTTCTTCACGCTGGCCGCCGGGGTGATCGTCGAGATTGGCGGCACCCTGTCGCACGCGTCCACCATCGCCCGCGAGCTGAGCCTGCCCGCGCTGGCCAACGTGGCGGGCGCCACGAAGCGCCTGCGCACCGGCCAGCGGGTGCGGCTCGACGCCACGAACGGGCGAGTGGAGGTCGTGGAGTGAGCGCACTCCTTGTGCGACACATCGTAAAAGAGCGGTGCGCAGCGCACCGCTCTCGTTGCGAACGGTCTCCCTGTTGTTATACTCCCAGGTAAAGGGCCTCGGGGTTCGACAGGTACTTCGCGGCGTTGCCCGGGCCGGCCAGGTTCAGGTCGGCGAAGGCGCTCACCTCGCCCGTCCCGTCGATGGCGCGCACCGGCGTCGCGTGGCCCGCTTCGTGCGCCACCACGCTCTCGTCCATCATCGACAGCACGCCCAGGCCGGCCACGCTGTCCTTCTGCGCGAAGGGGTTTGAGCCGACGAGCGCGCCCGGGCCCTCGTCCACCAGCAGGCTGGGGATTGCCTCGCGGGGCGTCGCGGTCAATGCGGCGGCGGGCGCCTCGGCGACCGGCGCGGCGGCGATTTCGAGCGGCGCTTCATTTCCTGCGGGCGCGGTAATGGACACCTGGTCGCCCGGCGCTGCGGTCGTTTCCGCGGCCTCTCCCGGCTGGCGGCCGATTGCCTCGCGGCGCGGCACGTTGCCGCCCAACGAGCTTATTCCACTGTTCCATCCCATCGTGTTGCTGGTGTCCACTGTTTCGTTCCTTCCCCACGCCCGGCCCGTCGCCGGAAAATCCTCGCAGATTTCACCGCCCCTCCCGAAGGCGACGCAACCTGTCCTTGAAGCGTGCCCATCATAGCATCCGACCCCCTGCTTGTAAACGCCGTGTAAACTGTGGACAAGTCGAAAAATCGGGTCCCGGAACCGCAACCCGCACCAGCGCAAGCCCAACGCTGGCGCGGCTTTCCGGTCACGACCCGGGCCCGGACGGGCGCTTGCGAGGTGATTGTTGCCGACTTGTTAACTTCCGACAAATCGCGCGGCCGAAGGACCGCGCGGAGTCGGTCCGAATTCAGTGCGCATGAGGCTGCCGGGAGGGCTGTCGCCGGGACGAATTCGGAGATCCGCACCTGATCCTGTAGGGAATGCGCCAGGGCGTCGCCAAGAAGGCGGCATCAGGGACTTTTGCCCCTGAACTCCGCACGGGCTTTAGGAGCACAGAGGATGCGTCTGGCAATCATGGTGGGCGGCGGTCCCGCCCCTGGCATCAACGGCGTGATTGGCGCGGCCACCATCGAGGCGATCAACCGCGGATTCGAGGTGGTGGGCCTCTACGACGGGTTCCAGTGGCTGATGAAAGGCGACACCAGCCACGCCGAGCCTCTGAAAATCAGTGACGTGTCCCGCATCCACTTCGAGGGCGGATCGATTTTGCGCACCTCGCGCGCGAATCCCACGAAAAATCCCAGCGACCTGCAAACAGTGATCCAGACGCTGCGCTCGCTGAACATCACGCACCTGGTGACCATCGGCGGCGACGACACCGCGTATTCCGCGCGCCGCGTTTGCGAGGCTTCCGATGGCACCATCAAAGTGGCCCACGTTCCAAAAACCATTGACAACGATCTCCCGCTGCCCGGCGGCTATTCCACTTTCGGCTTCCAGACGGCCCGCCACGTGGGGACGGAAATCGTGCAGACCATCATGACCGACGCGAAAACCACCAGTCGCTGGTATTTCCTGGTGGCCATGGGACGCAGCGCGGGCCACCTCGCGCTGGGCATCAGCGTGGCTGCGGGAGCCACCGTCTGCTTGATTCCCGAGGAATTTCCCGAGCGTCCGGTCACGCTCGACGCGCTGTGCGACGTGCTCGAGGGTTCCATCTTGAAGCGTCTTGCCATGGCGCGCTCCTACGGCGTCGCGATCCTCGCCGAAGGGCTGGCCGAGCTGCTCGATCCAAACTCTCTGGGCGTGGCCGACGTGGAGCGCGACGAGCACGGCCACGTGCGTCTCGCGGAAATCGAATTCGGCCGCATGGTGAAGGACCGCGTGCGGGCGCGGCTCAAGGCGCGGGGCATCACGCTCACCATCGTGGACAAGGACATCGGCTACGAGCTGCGCTGCGCTCCGCCCATCCCGTTCGACCAGGAATATACCCGCCAGCTCGGCTACGGCGTCGCGAAATTTCTCGCATCGGGCGGCTCGGGCGGGATGATGAGCCGCCAGGGCGACCGCATCCTCGCGATACCCTTCGAGGAAATTGCCGATCCGACCACCGGCCGCACACGCATCCGCTACGTGGACGTGCGCGCGGAAGTCTACGAGGTGGCGCGCCACTATATGATCCGGCTGGCGCCCCAGGATTTCGAGAATCCGCTCAAGCTGGCCCGCCTCGCCGAGGTGGCGCAAACGCATCCCAGCGAGTTTGCGCGGCAGTTCGGGCACCTGGCGCGGGACCCCCTGATCGTCCCGGCCTGAGATTATTGGGGCTTGCCGCCCAATTCTCCCAGCCAGTGGGCCTCGATGCGCCGCATGATGCCGTTTTCCTGGAGCAGAAGCATTGCCTCGTCAAGCCGCGGGGTCAATGGCGAGTTTCTCCTGAGCAAGAAGCCGTAATTTACAAAAATATCCGCAATGGGCGTGATCTGCAGCCTGGTCTTGCAATGGTGCTGCTGCCAGTAGAGTATTTCCGGCTCGTGGAACAGAAGCGCGTCCACCCTTCCCTGCTCCAGGTGCGCGATGGCGGCGTCCAGGTCCGCGACGATCACCGGAATGGCGTTTGACTGCATCACCACTTCCAGCGCGCGGCTGCGCGCCTTCACGGCGACGCGGTGGCCGGTCAGGTCCTGGGTGGTGCGGAAGCCGTTGTGGGTCATGCGGTAATGCGTGAGGTACGTCGCGAGGCTGGCGGTCAGGGTCGAGCCGAACAGCATGGCCAGGAACATCCACAGGCCAATCAGGACGCGCCCGGTGCTGGTGACCGGAACGGTATCCCCGTACCCCACGGTAGTCATTGTGACGAGCGCGAGCCACATCCCATTTCCGACGCCGGCCAGATAGGAGTTTGAAAAATGCTGCTCGTTGCGACGCCGCTCCACCAGCCAGATCACGTTGCCCACTACGAAAAGCACGCCGAGCAGAATAATGAATAGAATTGCGGCGGCCTTGCCGATGGTCTCGAACCTCTCCAGCCAGCCGCCGTCCTGGTGTCTGCTGACGATGGAGAGTTTCGCGGTGTAGTATGGAAGGGTGTACTCCGTGATGCGGGCGCGGGCCGAGGTAGCTCCAATAGGACCCACAGCGACGTCCGCGTCTCCGCGCACGACCTGGTCAACTCCGTCTTCGATGCTCTCGGTATAGGCGATCGAGTACTCCAGCTTCAACTGCTCGGCGATGCCGTGCCAGAGACGAATCGCGAGGCCGTCAGTTTTTCCGTGGGTGTCCACTTCGGTGAAGGGGGGATTGCCGCACGCGATGATGCGCAGCGGTTTTTCCGCCCAGGCCGGAGCCATCGCCAGCAAGATGAGAACTACGACAAAGAGCCGCACCATGGCCAGTCCAGTTGAACAATCGTCGCGGCGGCTCCTGTCAGGCCAGGACTTTCACGTCCGCAAAGCGCAAGTCCAGATCGTCGGTGCAGAAGGCCATGGATGCGCCCTCGAGCCCGAGCGGAAGGAAGGGAGCCGCGTCCGACACGTGCAGGCGCGCGCGGGCGGGACGCACCAGGGCCTCTCCCTCCGCGCGAAAATGGCGCCGGTCTCCGTCCACCGTCCCCAGGACCGGAATTCCCAGCGGCACTGGCAGCCAGCCGTCGCGCGCCGTCCAGTGCGCGGCGCACAACAGCCGTCCCCGCTGCCGCACCGAAACCGTCTCGTCCTCCCAGGAAAACGCGGCCATTTCCTTGGGCAGGCCGAACATCCGCCGGCCGGCCCGAAGCGAGCGGGGATCGTCCACGTAGATGTGCGAGATCCACGCTCCCACGGCGGTGCCCCGAAAGGTGAGGGCGCAGGTGGCAATCAGCTCGTGGTACGACAGCGTGGAGCCGGGGCGATAGCGGGCCAGCGTGAGTCCGCCCAGCGTGAATCCCGGCAGCACGTGCAGTATTCGAACGTCGTCCGGCACGAATTTCCGAGCGGCCGCGACCGAAACCAGGCGGACTGTCTGGAGCATTTCGCCTTTCAGGCGCCAGGGAAGGCCGGGAAAGCTCATCGGTGTCAGTCGATGAACTGACGCAGCGCGTCGGCCGGCTGTGCGCAGCCTGGGCAAAGATCTCTCGATAATTCTGCTTGCGCCATGGGGTCACGCTCCTGTCACACAAGTATTTCCCAGGTGCGACCCCGGACAGGTTCCCGGGCGCCGCCCCGGCGTCCTCCCGCCGCCCGGTCCGAAGGACATCGGCGGCGCCCGCCCAAGTTTCCGCGCAATGAATCGCTTTCTCGTGCTCTTCGTTCTGCTGCTCGCCGCCGTGGCCGTCCGGGCCGCGCCGGCCCCACTGGGGGCGACCGCGGCGGTCTACGCCGACGAGACGCTCATCCTCGGCCACCAGGACGGCACCGTGTCCCTGGGAAATGGGACGAAGGCGCGGGTCTTCGGGGAACGGATGCCGATCAGCTGGATTGCGGTCCAGCCGCGGGGCGATCTTCTGGCGTGCGCCTCCCGGGAGGGCGTCGCGCTCATCTCCGGAGCAAGCGGCAAGGTCTTGATGCGGATGGCCTCAGCGCGGTCGCCCCTCGCCTTCACCGCGGATGGGCGGACCCTGCTGACCACCCTGGAGAGCGGTCGGGGCATCCAACGCTGGCGCGTGCCGCCGAACGGTCAAGCGACCGTGTTGGGTACCGACCTTCGGATCGGGCGCGTGTGGGACATCAGTCCAGATGGGACGCTCGTGGCCGCGGCCAAAGGGGAGTGGGAGATCCGGCTGTGGAGCGTCGCTGCGGCGCGCTCGTTGCGCGTCATCAAGAACGGCGGCCTGTGGGGCGGCATCACGAACGTGCGCTTCTCCCAGGACGGGCGCGTGGTGCTGCTCATGGGCTCTACCATCTCGAAGCCGCCAGATGGCGTGGTCTGGCCGTACGACACGTCCACCGGCAAGGAACTTGGCTACTGCACGGTGGGCAACAACACGACCAACGCGGCGGTCAGCCCGGATCGCGCACTGGTGGCGGCGGTGGGCGTACTTGAGGGCGAGGCCGCGCTCTCGGTGTCGAGCCTGGGCGGGGGATACAAGTGGGGACAGAATGTGTTCACGCAAGAGAACAGGGTTCCGTTCGGAGTGAGCCCCGTGGTGACGTTCTCGCCTGACAGCAAGACGCTGGTGACCGCCGGCAGCGGCCAGCCCACCCGCCTGTGGGACGCACAGAGCGGCGCGCTGAAGGGGACGCTGTGACGGACTCGCTGGAGAAAATCGCCGCCGCGGAAGCCCGACTGCGCGTCACACCGATGACCCGCGTGCTGCGCGTCATCGGCCGCACGCGCGCGTTTGCCCGCATTTATCGGGTGATCGGCCCGATCATCGATCCCTGGCTGATGCGCCGCAGCGACCTGATTGGCAGATTGTACGGCCTGCCCACGCTGCTGCTCACCACGGTGGGCGCAAAATCAGGCGCGCGGCGCACGTCCCCGCTGCTGTATGTCCGCGACGGTGAGGCGTTCGCGGTGGTGGGAACGAATTTCGGCCAGTTCCACCATCCCGCCTGGACGGCCAACCTGCTGGCCAACCCGAACGCGGAAATCGAGGTCTGGTCGCAGCAGGTGAACGTCCATGCCGAGCAAGTCCAGGCGCAGGAGTGGGACCGCCTGTTCGGCCGCTTCGTGGAAATCTACCCGGGCTATCGAGATTACCTGGGCCGCTGCGGAGGCCGAAAACCCCGGCTGTTCCTGCTGCGGCCTGCATAGCGCAAAAGCGGCCAGGGTTCACGCCTACGATCTAAACATCCGTTAGTGCATGAGGAAGGGCCCGTCAAATGGGTTGCAGCCATCACTCGGCCTTGACTCGCAGCAGCCGGAGCAGAGAGTCCAGTTTGAGTTCGGGCGCGAGCAGCTGCAGCACCTCGTACGCAAGGTCCAGGTGGCGCTTGTCGATCAAGGTGCAGACGGCTTCGTAGCGCAGATCTGGCGCGTGCTCCAGCAGGGGAGGCAGCGCGGCCCGCGGGTCCTTCAAGAACTCCGCCCACAGATGCTGCCGCGTGACTTCGGGACGGACGCGTGCCCAGCGCTCGCGTGCGGTGGCGTCCAGGTCGGGCAGCAGCGGCGCCGCGGGAAGCCTCTGGCCCCAGGACTCGGCGAAAGCCAGAAAAGCGTCCAGGCCGCGGTGGCGCAGCAGGTAGCTTGAGGCTTCCACGAGGATTTTCGCATCGATGTAATAGTGTCCGCGCGAGGTGCGGATGAGAAACCCTTCCTGCGGGACCAGCAGCGCGAGGACGGCGTCAGCATCGTGCCGCAGCAGGCATTGCAGGGCGCCGCTCGCGTTGTCATCGCCCGCGGTGTGGGACGCCATCTCCTCCAGCACGTATCGGCGCCCCTCGGCCGGGTGGCGCTCCAGCAGCAGGCAGATGGCCTCGTTGCGCTCGTGGTCTTCGACGTGGCCCTGGCCCAGGACGCGCATGGCTGCTTGCAGCAACTGGTCCGCGCGGCTTGGGGAGCGCGCATGATAAAGCCGTGAGGCGCTGGTGAAATATGCCACCTTGGGCGTGCCACCGGTTTGCAGTCCGGATACGACCGGCAACAGCTCCTTGTCGAGTACGGACCAGGCGCGCGCGGCATCCAGCGGCACCAACTCCTTTTGAAAGTACACGGTCCAGGAAACGCTCTGTTCCTTTTCCGACAAATACATTCCATAGGCGTGGCCGTTGCGGAAGTTCTCCAGCAGGTTCTGCCGCGCACGCTCGAAACGCGCACGCCGGGTCAGTGGCTGCTGCGGCTTTTCTCCGTACAGGAATTTCTCCATGTCGGCGATGTTCAGTCCAATGGAACTCTGTGCCCAGAAGCCCTCCTTCTCGTCGCTGGAGAGACGGCGCGCCCGGCGCAGCGCGTCCTTTATCAAGGCGGTGGCGCGCTTGCGATCGCGGGCCGCGATGGCTCGAGCGATGACATGCCGCGCCACGGCCTGGAATGCGTTCTCGTAACGAGAAAATGTATGCGCGTCCAGCTCGCGCAGGGCGGAGTCGGCGTCCAGCGGCGCCAGGCGTACGAGATAGTCCACGAACACGGCGTCCTGGTGGACGTCGGAGTGCGAGCTGCCGCTGTTCGCGGCCAGCATCTCCAAGCGCCGCAGGTCCACGATGAAGGCTCGCGCCAGCGCGGGATCGCGGGCGGCCAGCTGCGTAAGATCCGGCAGACGGTCATCTCTCGCCATGGCGCCGGCCATGTAGGGAGGCACGGCATTCTTCTCGATCTCGAGAACGAGCCGGATGGCTTCCTGGTATAGGCGGGCGGCTTCGACCACGTCGCTGGCCAGGCGCGCGCGCTCGCGGTACCAGCCCACTTGCTGCTCGGGGGCTTGCGGCTTTTCCTGGTATGCCGAGCCACGCAATCGGGTCAGTGTCGCTTCCCGCGTGTGCGGCCCGCTGATGCGCTCCGCCCAGACGATGGCGGCCGAGAGATCGACGCGCGCCAGGAGCAAGGTGGCCCGCTGCTGGTACTCCGCACGCCTCCTGGCGTCTGGCACATCCGTGCTCCAGTTGAACACCTTCTCCACGAGTCCGGGGACCGGCACCGCCAGCGCCGCGTCCTCGAACGCCAGCAAGGTCTCCATGAGATCCAGCTGGTAGGGGATGCGCCGCTCCGCGGGCCACGCTGCCAGCGCCGGCTCGAGCGCCTGGATGTCGCGCAGGCAGCGCTGCGCCAGTGGTGGAGCGTCCGCGCCCGCCGCGCCGCCGAAGGCCAGCATGAGCAGCACACTCGCCAGTCCCGTCAGTATCCTGAGCATGCGGACGGCTTCGACACCCCCAGATCGGCCCCTCCGCGTTTTAACAATTCTGCAACGATCCGTTTACATCGGCAATAATATTTTTACATCTTGCCCTGGCTGCGCGTCCGTGAACGAAAAATACTGGTCCGTGGCGGATACCGTATTCGAGCTGAAGGACGGCCACCTGACCACGTAGCATGATCTCATCCGGCGGCGGGTGGCCCTGGTCGGCGGCACCGGCAGCGGCGACACCTCGCCGATGTCGTCGAGCGGCAGGTCCAGCACCTCCGCGGCGGCGGCCATAGCGGAGGACCAATGAACCCAAGGATTGAGTACGTCGACAAACACAATATTCTGTATATCGAGTTCAGCGACGTGCCCGTAGCACGAACGGTGGAACGCCATTCCTGGGCTATCCTGGACCTCGACGCCGAAAACAAGCCGGTCAGCGTCGAGATCTTGGGTGCTTCCAAGATTCAGCCCCATCAGGTCGTGGAACTCCTGCGGGAACTGGCTGACTTCACGCCGCGCAGCATGCCGGTGCTACTGGCAGGTCGTCTTCGTTCACCA
>VGFD01000147.1 GCA_016868975.1 Armatimonadota bacterium
ATCAGCAGGTTGTCCGGGTTGATGAGCCCCTGCTCCGGCGACTTTTCGAAAAAATACTCCGGGTGGTTGATGATGAACTGATCCATCGGGTCGCTGCGCGCGACCAGCACCGCCACCGACCGTCCGGAGCGGCGCCCGGCGCGGCCGGCCTGCTGCCACGTGCTGGCGATGGAGCCCGGATAGCCGGCCATTACCGCCACGTCGAGATGGCCGATGTCAATGCCCAGCTCGAGCGCGTTGGTGCTGACCACGCCGAGAATTTCTCCGTTGCGCAGGCCGCGCTCGATTTCCCTACGGGTGTTGGGAAGATATCCGCCACGGTAGCCGCGAATCGTGCCAGCCCGGTCGGGCGCCGTCTCAATCTCCTCTTTAAGGTAGCGGGTAAGCACTTCGACGTTGAGCCGGCTGGTCGCAAAGGCAATCGTCTGGATGCCGGCGCTCAAAAAGCGCGACGCGATCCAGCGCGCCTGGTTGATGCACGAGCGCCGGATGCCCAGCTCCGGATTGATGACCGGGGGATTGTAGAACACGAACGCCTTCTCGCCGCGGGGCGCGCCGTTGCGATCGACGAGGGCCACGGATTCCCCGATGAGCCGCTCGGCCAACTCGGCCGGGTTGGCGATAGTGGCGCTCGACATCAGAAACACCGGATTGGCGCCGTAAAAGCGCGCGATGCGCTTAAGGCGCCGGATGACGTTGCACAGGTGGCTCCCGAACACGCCGCGATAGGTGTGCAGCTCGTCGATGACCACGTAGCGCAAATTCTGGAACAATCGTGCCCAGCGCGCGTGATGCGGGAGAATGCCGGTGTGCAGCATGTCCGGATTGGTGACGACCACGTGGGCCTGCGCGCGAATGGCGCGCCGCGCGTCGTCCGGAGTGTCCCCATCGAAGGTGAACGCCTTCACGGGTTCGCCTAGCGCTTCCGACAACTCCTGAAACTCGCTTAATTGATCCTGCGAGAGCGCCTTGGTGGGAAACAAGTACAGCGCGCGCGCGTCGCGGTCGTTGAGCCATGCCTGGATGACCGGCAGGTTGTAGCAGAGCGTCTTGCCGGAAGCGGTCGGGGTTACCACCACCGCGTTGCGGCCCGCCAGCGCCTGGGTGACCGCTTCCGATTGATGACTGTACAACCGCTCCACGCCGCGCTTGCGCAAGGCTTCGACGATGCGTGGATCCAGCGCGGCGGGCCACTCGCCGTACTCGGCCTCGCGGGCCGCCAGGTGCTCGACGTGGGTGATGGCGCCGTCGCGCTGCGCGGTGTGCAGCAGGCGCGCGACCACCCCGTCAACGCGGGTTTCGGGCAACCGTGCCAGTGAGGCCGTGCTCATTCGGCCCGTTCTTTCAGCTCGTAGACCTGGATGGGACGATTTTTCCCGGCCAGAAATATTTTTTTCACCGGATTGCAGTCGACTTCGCCGCTCAGCTTGCGGGTGGTCTGCTCGCACGCCACGCACCAGCGGCGATCTGTCGCCGACATCGAGTGGAGCAGTTTCGCGCTGTTGAGCATCTCCTCGCGCACCGTATCGTCAATGCTGCCCTCGCTGGGGGGACGCACGCGCGAGGTGTAGATGCCGGCCGAGAGGAAGAAATCCGGCCGCGGATGCTCGCCGCTGCCGCTGCGCAGCGCCAGCTCGTCGACCTCTTCCTTGAGCCGAATCATGGCGCGCACCGCGTGGGCGGCGGGATTTTCCATGCGGGTTCCGTCAAAGACCAGAATCTGTTTCGTGCCCTTGCGCTCAAGAATGCGGCCGCGGGTGATGTTGGCCACCGAGTCGACCGTGCGCACGTAGAGGCCGAGGTGCTCCGCGTGCTCCAGCGGATGGCGGTCCTCCAGCACTTGATTGAGCTTTTCGACTTCGGTGTACAATACGGTCAACTCGACCGGCTCCGGCTGCTCCGCGGCCGTTTTGCGCGTGGCACGTCCTTGCAGTTGCTGGAGCGCGGCCACCGCGGCGGGACGCATGGGCGGCTTGCGGGGGACTTCCGCCGTGGGCGGCGGCTGCGCCGCGGCGGCCGGACGCGCGGTCGGTGAGGCGGCGCGTCCCCTCGGCTCGGGAGCCTGCACCACCGCGTGGAGCGCTTCCCACGCCGACGCCGCGTTGGTGTAGCGCTCGTCCGGCTTTTTGGCGAGCAGGCGCAAAATGACGTCCTCCAACGCCTGGGGCAAGCCGGGATTGTGCCGCCGGGGCGGCAGCGGATCTTCCTGGATGTGCTTGAGCAGAGTTTCCATGGCGTTGTCGCCGGAGAAGGGCCGCTTGCCGGTGAGCAGCTCGTAGGCCACCACGCCGAGCGAATAGATGTCGCTGCGCTCGTCTCCGCGCTTGCCGGCCGCCTGCTCGGGCGACATGTAGGCCACCGTGCCCACAATGGCGCCGCTCTGAGTGATGGTCGCGCCCGGGCTGGCCATCGGGCGAGCCAGCCCGAAATCCATCAACTTGGCGTGGCGGTCGCGCGTGATCAGGATGTTCTCGGGCTTGATGTCGCGGTGTATGATGCCGCGAGAGTGCGCGTGGTAGAGCGCCCCGAGAATCTCCCCGAGGAGGACGACGATGGGTCGCCAGTTGCGGCCGTAAGTGCGAACCCACTCGCGGATGGTGACGCCGTCGACGTACTCCATGACGAGGTAGTGCTCGATGTCGCTTCCCTCGTCGAACACCCGCACGATGCCCGGGTGGTTGAGCCGCCCGGCCGCCTCCGCCTCGCGCAGAAAGCGCTTCACGGCCCGCACCTCGCAGGCGATGGTGTCGCGGATGATCTTGACCGCCACGGTCTCACCGGTGACGGTGTCGAGGGCGCGGTACACCACGCCCATCCCGCCCTCCCCGATTGGCTTGTCGAGCTTATAGCGCTCGCCGAGGAGCCGATTCTTCATTAACAGCGGACTCCAGACATGGAAGGCGACTCCAGACGTTGAAGGCTCTTCTACATGAACGCTGGTGTATATTCCGCCTGCGGAGCCAGACTCCCTGCTGAAACTTGAAGATTATTCCCAGACGGTGAGCAGGGCAAACGCTACCCCGCGAGGATCTCCTGGATTTCGCGCTCCTCGGCCGCGTCCCGGCGCTCGCGGGCGAGCGCGAGGGCTTGCTCTGCGAAGCGGCGCGCGCCGTCCTCGTCGCCCATGGCCTTGAGCACCGCCGACGACCTTTTCAAGCAGTGCAGCCGGCGGTCGCCGCCGTCCTCCAGCATGTCCGCCAGCTCGAGCGCGTTGGCGTAGTAGAACTGCGCGGCTTCGTGCGCTTTCAACAGGAAAAACCGCTCGCCGGCCCGCGTTGAATACTCGACCGCCTTTTCCCACTGGTCGGATTCGCGGTAGTGGAAGGTCAGCGCCTCGTACACGTCGCGCAGGCGCGGCGCGAACGACTCCTCGATGGCGCCGCCCACCAGCAGGTGGAGACGCTTGCGGGAGCGGGTGTCGAGCGAGCGGTACAGGACGTCTTGAATCACGTCGTGGCGGAAGCGAAAGCGCTCGCGGCCGGGGAACCATTCCTCTTCGATAAGGTTGTTGCGCTCGGCCCATTGCAGGATGCTCACGATCTCGTCCTGCGGCTTGCCGGACACCTTCATCAGCACCTCGAAGTCAAACGACGCGCCAATGCAGGAGGCCACCGTGAGCACCATCGCGACATTCTGCGGCAGGCTGGCGATGCGCTTCTCGAACAGCCGCATCAGCCCGTTCATCGCGCGGACTTTTTCGAACGAGGTGCAGTCGAGCAGCCCCTCCTTCACCTCGAGCACGCGCTCGCGCACCAGCATGGCCAGCGAGTCCTCGATGTGCAACGGATTGCCTTCGGAGGCCTCGATCAGCGCCTCGGCCAGATCCTCGTTGAGCTGCTGCGCGCCGGCCAGATGACACGCCAGCAGTGCCGTCTGCTCGATGTCAAGCGGCTCGAGGCTGATCCCGTGGGTGTTCGGGGAAGCCTTCAAGTCCTGCACCAGGCGATGCGCGACGCTGCCTTCGGTGATCGCGTCCGTGCGGCAGGTCAGCACCAGCAGCGTGCGTGACTTCGGCGTCTTCTGGGCGATCTCGCGGATCAAGTGAAGGGACGGCTCGTCGAGCGCGCCGATGTCCTCGATGACCAGAAGCAGCGCCCTGGAGTCGCCGGCGCGCTCCAGGAATTGCAGGAAGATTTCCTGATAACGGTTGAGGAACGCGGTCGGATCGCCGTTGAGGAATTCGTCCGCGCGCCCCTCCATGAAGCCCTCAAGAAGGCCCGCGTCGTCCGGCAGCATGTCGCGCAGCTTGAGGTCGTTCTTGCGCAGGTACTCCCGCACGATCTCCAGGAACGGCGAGAAGATCATGCGCACGCGCTTGGCCGCGGTGCCGCGCAGCGCCACAAATCCCATGAGCCGTCCGTAGGTGGCCAGCTCGTTCACCAGCCGCGTCTTCCCGATGCCCGGCGCTCCGCTCACCAGCGCCACCGCGCCGTCCCCGCGCGAGGCGTGGTTGAGCAGCTCGCGCAGCTCCTTTTCCACAGATTCGCGGCCCACCAGCGGGGCGTAGCCGGTCAGCCGCCGCGCCTGCGCAAAGTCGGTGGCATCCAGCTCGATGAACTCGCCGGTCCCGGACCGCTCCGCGCGCGTCAGCTCGTCGAAAACGTCTTTCACGCTCTGGAAGCGCTGGCCGGGATCTTTTTCCAGGAGCCGCAGCGTGATGTGCTCGACCCACGGCGGCACCTTGGGATTGACCTGTCGCGGCCGCACCGGCAGCTCGTTGATGTGCTTGAACACGATGCGCACCGGATCCGGCGCCCAGAAAGGCAGCTTGCCGGTGGACAACTCGTAGAGAACGACGCCCAGCGAATACAGGTCGCTGCGCGCGTCACCGCGCTGCCCCTTGGCCTGCTCGGGGGTGATGTAGGCGACCACGTTTTCGTGGCCGCCGCTGGTCAGGCGGGTCTGACCCTCGAGCCGGCGAGCGAAGCCGAAATCGGTAATCTTGAGGATCCCGTTGCGATCGATGAACAGATTTTCCGGCTTGATGGAGCGGTGGAAAATCCCCAGCGAATGGGCGTAGGAGAGCGCCTGGCAAATGGCCTTGAGCCGCTCGCTCAGCTCCGACCAGGAGCGGCCTTCCTCCATGAACCACTGGCGGATGTTCTTGCCGTCCACGTATTCGGTAATCAGGAAATGGCGGTCGTCCTCGGTGCCGGTCGCCAGCACGCGGACGATGTTGGCGTGGTTGAGCTTGAACGCGTCCTCGGCCTGCTTTAGGAAGCGGGTGCTGGCCTCAGGCTCGGCGGCAACGTCCTCGCGCATCACCTTGATGGCGACCGGCTGGCCGCTGGCAAGGTCGTTGCCCAGGTACACGACCCACAGGCCGCCCTCGCCGAGGCGCTGGCCCACCACGTAGCGGTTGGCGACCACCTTGCCTTCCAGCGAGCCGTGTTCGACGGCGCGTGGACGGGAATGCCCCTCGCTCCCGCCGGGGGAAGTCTCCTTGGGTCCTTGATCAGACATTGCGCTCCCTCGCGCCAGCGTGCGCGCGCCTCTCGATCATATCTTGGTCTTGCTCTCGACGAGGACGAGCACGATGTCCTGACGCGGATTTTCGACGCGCAGCACTTGCCCCGACGTCTTGTCCACGAAAAACGCGATACCGTCGCCAGTCTCGATGCGCCAGGTGTCTCTCTCTTCCCCGTTCAAGCCCAGTTTATCCTCCTGGCGCACGGTCAGCGTGACCTCTTCAGTGGTGTGCGTCTCTGGTAGATACACGTGCATCTGGTAGCTCTGCCCGAGCGTCGGATTGGGCACCTGCCCGACCAGCATGGCCCACATGGTCAGAAAACGGCGATCCGCCAGGTAAACGCCCTCGGAGATGGGCGTCTGCTGGATCTTCCTCTCGCCGCCCACCGTGATCTCTTCTTGTACCTGGAAACCCTTCACGGTGTAGACGTGCTCGTCGCCCGCCGAAGGCGTCGCCTGCGGTCCGCTGCTCACCTTGTAGGAGAGCGGCAGCACCACCGGCGTCGTCACCAGCGTCGCCGCGGCCACTTTATGCCCTTCGGGGAGCGCCAGGTCGGTGGAAAACTCCATCTGGAAGGCGTCGTTGCCGTCCACCTTGACCAGCCCGGCAACCTGTCCGACCTCCTTGCCAATCTCCTTGCCGCGGTGCAGCACCTGGTAGGTGCGCTGCTCGCCGACCGGCCAGGCCAGCTCGCGGTTGAAGAAGACCACGCGGGCCGGCGGCCGCGGCGCGTAGTTGTTCACCTGCACGCCCATCCGCACCAGGTCTCCGTCCTCCGAGAGGGCCACGTGCGTCGCGCCGAGCGTCCCTTCCTCGCCGGTGGTCGGGTCCATCGCCACCCAGCCGTCCTCGCCCACGTAGGCTTCCACCCAGTGGTGCGGTACGAAGTTCCCCTCGTCGAACCACAATCCGGAGATTTTCCGGGCGGGGATTTTCACCGCCCGGAGCATCGCCACCACCAGCATGGCCTTGCTCTCGCTGTTGCCAATCATGTTCTCCAGAGTGCTGCGCGCGCTGGGCATCGCGTAGCCGAACTTCACCTTTTCGTACACCCAGGCGTTGATCTTGCGGATGGCTTCCCAGTTGTTGCGCGAGCGCCAGGCCACCTCGAGGCCCTTGCTCTTCATCTCGTCCGAGGCGCTCTCGATGCCCGGCGCGGGCGCCGTCCAGGCCGCCAGGTCTCCCGAATAGCCCGCCTTGTTGGGCCACGAATCGGACTTGCGCACGTCCACCGGCGAGGTGGCCACGCTCACCGTGCCGGCCACGGTGCCCGCCGTGGTGGTGCCGTTGAACTTCTGCGAGAATCCGCGGATGTTACGGTCGAGCAGCGGCTGCCCACGCAGGCGCACGTCCAGCGTGGCATCGAAGGTGCGCAGCGCGGCCGCGTTGGGGAAGTACACGTTGGAAAACTGGATGCGCTGCTTGTAGAGGTCGGTGCCCGGGGTGCGATCCACCATGGCTTCGACGCGCATGTCGCTCAGGGTGAAGGTGAGCCCGCCGGGCTCCTCGAGCTTGAGCAGCTGGTTGGAATCGGCAGCCACCCAGGCCTTCACGACGATCTGTCCGCGCGCGTCAATAAGGGCGAAGCGGCGGGCTGGGAAGGTCTTGTCGTTGAGCTTGAGCGTTTCCCTGCCCATTGCCTGGAACCGCATGCGCGCGGTGCCGCGCAGCACGGCGTCGTAGATGGGCAGGTCCTCGCGGGCCCCGGCGTTGAGCCAGCGGGCCAGCAGGACGGCGTAGTGCTCGGCGAACGTGTCGATGCGCCCCCACACGTTGTTGAACACGAGGTAGGCCGGCTTCTCCACGTCGGTGCGCGTGGATGTCTCCTCGCCGGCCACCAGGTTGCCTTTGGCGTCGGTCTTGCCCACGCGGGTCTTCTGGGCTATGACCTTGTCGGTGAACAGGCACTCGACCTCGGCCACGTTGCTGCCCTGGAACTGGCGGCAGAAGAAGAACGAGGGTTCCAGCGCGTGGGTGTTGAGCAGCAGCTTGGCTTTGAACGAGACGTCGTTCTCCAGGCCGGCGCCCAGCTTCACGCGGGATTGGGAGTTGATGACGTAGAACTGCTCGCCGCCCACGCTGACCGGAGACTCAACCGCGTAGCGCGTGAAGCCGATCAAGCGATCGTCCCAGCGGATTGCATACACCGCGGCCGTGCCGATCCTCAGCCCGTCCCTGGCGCGCCGCTCCGCGAAGGCCTCCGGTTCTTGAGCCCGCGCCAGCGGAGCCGTCGCGATCCAGATCGCCAGCAGGGCCAGCAGCCAACCAGATTTTCTCATGCCATTTCCTCTCGCGCCTGGGAGCGGCCGAGCAGCTCGTGGATGCGGGCCGTCGGGTCCGCATCCTTTACCAGGCTTTCTCCCACCAGGATCGCGTGGGCACCGGCGTTCAGCACCCGGCGCACGTCGCCGCCGTCCGCGATCCCGCTTTCACTGACCAGGAAGATTCCCTTGGGCACGCGGGGAGCAAGCTGCTCCGTCGTGTCCAGCGTCACCTGGAACGTCGCCAGGTTTCGGTTGTTGATTCCAATGAGGGTCGGGGATGTCTCAAGCGCCGCGCGGAGCTCGTCGCCGTCGTGCACCTCGATCAGGGCGTCCATGCCCGCGCTGCGCGCTTCCTCGGCCAGCGCCCTTAAGCGGTCTGGCTCGAGCGCCGCCGCGATCAACAGCACCGCGTCGGCGCCCGCGGCCCGGGCTTCCCAGATCTCCCACTCCTCGCTCAGGAAGTCCTTGCGCAGAATCGGAAGACTGGTGGCCGCCCGCGCTTCGCGCAAGTCGTCAAGACTTCCCTGGAACCAGCGCTCCTCGGTCAGGACCGAGACGGCTGCCGCGCCACAGGCCTCATAGAGTCGGGCGGTTGGCCCGGGTTGCAGCCCGCCACGCAGGAGGCCTTTGGACGGTGAGGCGCGCTTGATCTCCGCAATGAGCGCCACCCCGTCACGGACATGGGCGTCGCGCAGCGCTGCCAGGAAGGGGCGTGGCGGAGACTGACGCGCCGAAGCGGCGCGCAGCTCCTGGTGAGCGCGTCGGCCACGCTCCAGGCGATCCGCATCGCGGCGCGCCTGCATGATCTGCTGCAAGAACAAGAACGAGGGCCTCTAGTGGGGGTCCAGGGACCCTGGACCCGCATGTTTAGTCGGGTCTCAGAGGCTCCAAATCGCCCTGTCGGACCGCGCCAGACGATTAGACAGGCGACTGTCGATTCCTGCCCAGGCGGCTCCACAACAGGATAATGGGGCGCGTCCTAGAAGGAGGCTCAACCCCAAGGGAACGGATGCAACAGGTGGATCTCGAACGAACGGGCCGCACGGACAGCGGGGCCACATCAAGCGGCAGTTGGCGGCGGCGGCCGAGAATCCTGGTCATTGACGACAATCCCACCAACATCGTCCTCGCGAAGGCCTGCCTGAAGAGCGAGAAGGTGATCTGCGAGATCGCGCCGGACGGCGAGCGGGGCCTGGAGATGGCGCTGGAAAGCCCTCCGGACCTCGTGCTGCTCGATATCATGCTGCCCGGCATGGACGGCTTTCAGGTCTGTGAGCAGCTCAAGGCGGACCCTCGCACGCGCGGCGTTCCCGTGCTCATGATCACCGCGCTGCAGGAGCTCGACGACAAAATCCGCGGCTTGCGGGCCGGCGCCGAGGACTTCATCTCCAAACCTTTCAACCGCGCGGAGCTGCAAGCGCGGGTCCGCTCCCTGCTGCGCATGAAGTTGCTCCAGGAAGAGCAGCTCGAATCGGAGCGGCTGCGCGTCCGCTACCAGATGTCCCAGGAGGCGGATCGGCTCAAGGACGCCTTTATCTCCATCGTGTCGCACGAGATCAAGACGCCGCTCACCGTGATGAAGGGATACGTGAGCCTGCTGCGCACCGACAGGAAGCCGGACCGGGAAGACGATAACGGTCTCACAGATCGCATCGTCGAGGGCTTGAGCATCTCGCTGGCGGAGCTGGAGTCGCTGATGCGCCAGCTGCTAGACCTCTCCCGCATGCGTTCGGGCCTGTCGCTTCTTCAAAAGTCGGAGGTTTCGATCCATCAGATCATGGCAAGAATCGTGGAGACGCTCACGCCTGCCGCGCAAGAAAAAAATCTCAAGATAGAGCTGCAAGGCGGCGAGGACGCCCTGCCCATGAACGCCGATGCCGAAAAGCTTGAAGCCGCGTTTCTCCACCTGGCGAACAACGCCGTGAATTTCACTCCGCCCGGCGGCAGCGTGCGCATCGAGATCCGCGAGACCGGCGACGCCATCGCGGTGGCGATCACGGACACCGGAATCGGCATCCCGCCCGAGCACTTGAGCCGCATATTTGAGCCGTTCTACCAGATCGAGAACTACATGACCCGCACCGTGGAGGGGATGGGCGTCGGCCTGTGCATCACCAAGCACGTCATAGAGGACCATGGAGGAAGCATCGACGTACGGAGTGAACTCAACGCAGGCACGACGTTCACCGTCACGCTGCCGCGCTCGCTGCAAGACGTGCGCGAGCACCTGAGACGCCTTCGGGAGCAGCTGCTTACGATCCAGAGCCAGGAACGGTCCGCCTCGGGCATCCCCCCCTTCGACCAGCCGAAAGGCGAGCCGCCGCTGCACTCCGCCGCCTGGGTCGGCGAGGAATCGCGATGACCGGGCCCGGTCCCACCCGCGAGATTTCCCTGGAAGGCACGCCCCAGGCGACGCGCCGCCGGGTGCTCATCGTCGACGACAACGAAGCCAACGTCGTTCTGCTTCAGAAACACCTGGAGCGCGACTACGAAGTGGACGTGGCCTACGACGGAGAGCAGGCCCTTCAAAAGGTCGAGGCGCGGGCGCCGGATCTCCTGCTGCTGGATATCATGCTCCCCGGAATGGACGGCTACCAGGTGTGCGAGCGCTTGAAGAACGAACACGCCACCGCCTTCATTCCCATCATCATGCTCACCAACCTCAACAACATGCAGGACAAGATCAAAGGCCTCGAGATGGGCGCCGATGACTTCCTGGTCAAGCCGTTCGACAAGCTGGAGCTGTTCTCGCGGGTGAAAAACCTCATCCGCGTGAAGGCCCTGATGGAAGAGAAGATTGAAAACGAGCGCCGCCTGGAGATGGAAAAAGAGCGGCGGGGAATCATGCGCGACGTCATCTTCGCGGTTTCCGGCGGCAAGCTGGTGCTCGCCGAGGAAAGCGAGATGGCCGAAATGCGCGCCCAGGGCCAATCCAAGCACCACATGCCGATCTCGGAGTCCGAGCGCTGCCTGCGCGAGATATCCATGGAGCGGGACCGCATTTTCGACATGGTGCTGTGCGTCTCGGAGGCCACCACCAACGCGCTCAAGCACGCCCGCGGAGGCGTCCTCGACATTTATCAGGTGGACCGTCGGGCTCAAGTGTGGGTCAGCGACACCGGCTCGGGCATCGATTTTTCGCTGCTTCCGCGCAGCACGCTGATGCGCGGCTGGTCGTCTAAAACCTCTCTGGGCTACGGGTACACCATTCTTCTGGAGCTGCTCGATCGGGTGCTGCTTTCCACCAGC
>VGFD01000148.1 GCA_016868975.1 Armatimonadota bacterium
AAAAGGGCGATGCCGGGCGCTAAGGGCGCTCCGCAAAATAAGTGAGCGCAATCGGGGGTTTTATGGGGCGGCCGGTACAATCATTGCTTCGAACTTGATGGGAAATTTCCCGCCGGCTCAACCACGCCATTCTGGATAGAGTTGGAAATTGACTCTGTCTGCGAGCAGGATCTGGCCCTCGGACCCGGAACGTCAAAGGTGTGGAAACCGATCTGGCAAGCAAGTTCCGACGCTTGTTGCCCCATCTCGACGAGCGGGGTCGCAGACTCTATCTGGCATCCGAAGCAGAGGCGCTGGGACGGGGTGGGATCACGCGCGTCTGCTCCGCCTCGGGATACGCTCAAGCTACGATTCAGCGAGGGCTGAAGGAACTTGGGGAGCTTCCATTACCGCCTGATACTGTGAGGCGCGGGGGGGCGGGTAGGAAGCGCATTCGCGAAGACGAGCCCTCCCTGGTTGAGGCGCTCCATGAACTCGTGGACGGGGCCACTCGGGGCGATCCCATGAACCCACTTCGCTACACGTCAAAAAGCACGACGAAGCTAGCGGAGGAACTCAACAAGTTGGGGCACACGGTGAGCGCGGATACCGTAGGACGGATTCTTCGCGAAGAGGGCTTCAGTTTGCAGGCCAACGTGAAGACCCGGGAGGGAAAACAGCATCCAGATCGAGACAAGCAGTTCAAGTACATTAACAGGCAAGTTAAGAAGCATCAGAAGGTTGGAAACCCGGTCCTTTCCGTCGACGGGAAGAAGAAAGAACTGGTCGGTAACTTCAAGAATGGCGGCAGAGAGTGGCATCCGAAGCGCCAAGCACCAAAGGTTAATGTTCACGACTTCCAGGACAAAGAGCTCGGCAAAGCCATTCCCTATGGCATCTATGATGTCAACCGAAACGAGGGTTGGGTGAACGTCGGCTGCGACCACGACACGGCTGCCTTTGCTGTGGAAACCATTCGAAGCTGGTGGAACAGCATAGGGCACACCGCATACCCGGACGCCGACGAGATCCTGATCTGCGCCGACGGCGGGGGAAGCAATGGCTACCGTCTGCGGCTCTGGAAGTTAGAGTTGGCGCGGTTCGCGGAGGAAACTGGCCTCACCGTGCATGTCTGCCACCTTCCACCGGGCACCAGCAAATGGAACAAGATTGAGCACCGGCTGTTCTCGCACATCAGCATGAATTGGCGCGGCGTGCCGCTGACCAGCCACGAAGTGATCCTCAACTTGATTGGCTCCACGACAACAAAATCGGGACTTAAAGTGCACGCAATGCTTGACGAGGCGGAGTACCCGACGAAGATTCGAGTCACGGACGCCGAGATGGAGACGATTCCACTGAAGCGCCATCGCTTCCACGGTGAGTGGAACTACACCGTTGATCCTCCTTGACCGTGCTTTTGAATAAAATACGATTTGTTATTTTGCGGAGCGCCCTAAGTGGCGCGCGACACAAGTAGCTCCGCCTTACCGGACATCAACTGGCCCGGGCGTGTCGCGCGGCACGATCAAACTGATTTGGGGCTTAGTGGTCCGCGCCCAGGGCTCCAAATCGTGACCAGACTTGCGCCGCGGACCACTAAGACGTCTTGCTTTTCGTCTTACCGTCGAAGCCGACGGTGTCCACCGTGGTCTTGGTGCTGCTTATCCCGTTGACAGTGGTCTGCTGAGAGCGGGTGCGACGAACCCGTCCCTGTTGATCGAGGGAAAAGCGCCCCTGCCCGGACACCGACACGTTGTCGCCCTGCTGGCGGACGGTGCGGTGGCCGCGCTCGCGGACGGAACCGCGATCCGGCTCGCCGATCTGGAACCGCGCGATCTTTTCAGTGTGGCCATTTTTCCGGGTGTGCGCCACCACCTGACCGTTGTCACGCACGTGGAACGTGGTGACGCTGCCGTCCTCGTTCTTGCGCGGCGCCGTGCCGTTCTTCTCGATATAACCCAGGACGTCGCTGCGTTCTTGCTGCACGCGATCCAGGGCGCCGCGATACTGCTGCTTGATCTCCACGGCCTTCTGGTCGTCCTGCAGCGGATCGATACGGGTGGCATTGCGCACGCGCTCGGTTTCGGTGGGCGGCTGGAAGTGGCCGGGACCGCCCAGGGCAGCGTGGCGGAGGCGATTCTGCTGCTCTATGTGAGGATCTGCGCCAAAGGTCGGCTGATTGTGGGGCGCAGTACTGGTGTAACCGACATGTGAATGCTACGCCGCATGGAAATGGAGATGCGGCTGCCCAACCGGTGACGTGGTCTGGATGATCATGTGATGAACCTCTCCTCATCTCAGCTGTCCGGCAGTTGCCGAACTGTGCTTGCCTTGTCGGCCCGTCTCTCGTGGCTTGAGCATATCGTGTAACGGGCGCTCGATGACAGTCCGCTTGCTGCTCACTTGGGAGTCTGGGGGAACGCCTCAGGCCGGGTTGTCATCCCATCTGAGAGGCTGTTGGGATTGGCTTCCGCATAGCGAGGACGGCAATCTGGAGCCAAGGTCGCCGGTCCTCGCTTGAAGGGAACCGCAGGCGTACTCCGACCAGCGTACGTCGTGGAGCGCAGCGCGGAGAACCAAGAGATTGGCCCAGAGTGCCGCCGCAGTAGCGAGGAGCCACTCCAAACAGCCTCTGAGGTGCCGCAGGGGCCGCCGTCCGCCAACCCCTGCCCGACGGGGCCCGGACCACGCTCCCGAAGGAGAAGCGCGCCGTTGGGCGGAATCAGTCGCGGCGGGGGAGGCTTCTTGCCGTTGGCTTTCAGGTTGTCTCCTGGCCGTCGGACGGCAGGGGATGCACCCGCGCTTCGTGAATGAAATTCAAGTGGGAGCGACTCGATGAAGGGCGCCGACGCCAGGGTTCTCAAGCTCTGGGAGGCTTACAAGCACGAGAACGACCATGAGGCTAAGAAAAGCCTCATCTTGGAGTACGTCCACCTCGTCAAGTACACCGTCGGCCGCATGGCAGTCAGCCTTTCCCCACGCGCCGAGATCAGTGACCTGACCAATTCCGGCATCCTGGGGCTCATCGACGCCATCGAAAAGTTCGAAATCGAGCGCCCCATCAAGTTCGAGACCTACGCGGCCATTCGCATCCAGGGCGCCATTCTCGACCACCTCCGCTCCCTGGACTGGGTGCCGCGCACCGTACGGCGCAAGGCGCGCACCCTGGAAGAGACCTACCAGGCGCTGGAGCACCAGTTGGGCCGCACCCCCACTGAGGCCGAGATCGCCGCGCACATGAACATCAGCCTCGAGGACCTGCACAAGCTTCTCGGGGACGTCAGCGAAACCGCCATTATCAGCCTCGAGGACTTCTTCGTCAACAAGGACCACCATGAGATCTCGCTCAAGGACACCATCGAAGACCAGGGCGACGGACCGGAGGACTCCGCGGTGGCCGGCGATGTCAAGCGCAACCTCGCCCACGCCATCACCACGCTGCCGGACAAGGAAAAACTGGTCCTTTCCCTCCACTATTTCGAGGAACTGACGCTCAAGGAAATCTCGATGATCATGGAGCTTTCCGAAGCGCGCATCTCGCAACTGCACTCCCAGGCCATCCTGCGACTGCGCGGCAAACTGACCCACTTCATCACCGTCAGTTAAGTGGCGCGCGACAGAACGATCCGCGATGATCTGCCAGAAACAGGCCGCGGGGAAAAAATCCACCGCCAGCCGATAGAACAAATATAAGCCGCTGCTTGGAGCGGCGAGGAGGCGTTCAACAATGTCGTTGCGCCCGGCCGACCTGGGCGGCGTGATGCAGCAGACCGGCAACGTGGAGCGCATGGCCAGCGTCGCCACGCAGCAGGAGGCGCAGCAGCAGGCCCAGGTAGCGCAAAGTCAGGTGCAGGGCACTCAGTACGCCGAGGGGAGCACCATCCACGCCGACAGCGAGGGGGGCAACGGCGGAGGATACGCCCCAGGCCGGCGCCGCCGTGCCGCTGACGAAGAAGGCAACCCCGAAGAGGAGCGCAAGCAGGGCCGCCCCCGTCAGCGCCGCAGCAGCCGCGTCGATTTTCGCGCGTGAGCGTATTGACCACGGATTTGGGGCGCCCTTCGCGAACTCTACACTGGAGGTCTGACCCAGAGGGAGCCGCCTTCGGCGCCGTCTGGTCCCCCCACCATGCACATTCCTGACAACGTTTCCGGTCCCGGCCAGGGCCCCCGCATCCGTCCCGACGCGCCTGATACCGCACGCCAGATCGTCCTCGATCACGTCAGCGATCTGGGACTGGAGCGCTCCGTCGGTCAGATCGTCAATGCTCGCGTCAGCTTCTTGATGGGCAACAAAGCCGTGCTGGAGATCAACGGACGCTTCGTGGCCGCCGAGGCACACATTCCCCTGAGCGCCGGGGATCGGCTTGCGGTGCGCGTCCGCTCCTACGACGGCCAGCGCGCCGTGCTCCAGGTGGTGGACCAGAAAGAGCGGCCGGCCAACGCTCCCAGCGTGCGCCAGGACGTGGAGACGCTGCTCAACCGCTTCGGCCTAAAGGGCACCCCCGAGGAAAAGGCGCTGGCCACTTCGCTGCTGGAGCACGGCTTCGGCCTCGACGAAAACACCATGAAAGCGCTGGCCGTGGTGGCCGGCGAGGGTCCGATCAGCGAGCCGCAGGTGAAGGCGCTCATGTTCGCGCGGGCGCACGGCATCCCCATCACCGAGGCGACCCGCGAGGCGGTCGAGACCTTTCTGGCCGAACAGCAGCAGATGGGCCAGCACGTGCGCCACGCCGTCCGCGTGCTCGCAGTCCTGGCCAGCGCGTTGGCGGGAATCGGGGTGGAGGCGCCCGGGTCGCTCCCGAGCGCCACATCGGGGCCGCGGGTGGTGCTGCCGGTGAGTGGAGCCGCACCGCTGGAAGCCGCCGGGCCGGGCGTGCCCGACGCGGATGCCCAGGCCGGCGTGCCAGCCCGCCTGCTGGTCCCGGAAACCGGACCTGTGGAATCCACCAGCCAGGCAGCCACCGCAACGCCCGCGACTCTGGCCACAACCCCCGAAGCCGACCCGCCTGTCGCGCCGCCAGCAGTTGCGCCTGACGCACAGGGCAGCAGCGCCCCGCGACCCGGCGCAGCGGAAGGACCACTGCCTGCGCTCCCCCCGGAGGAAGCGCCCATTCCCGCACCGGGAGCCGAGCCAGGGAAAAGTATTGCCGGCAATACGCCCTCCATGACGCCTCCTCCCCTGCCCCCGGGCGTCTCCCACCAGATGCACGGACTGGCGCTCTCGCTGCGCGCGGCCTTTGCGACGGGCGCCGCCGAGCCGGGCTTCGAAAACGCCCGCCAACTGGTCGACACGCTGGTCTCGCTGCAAGCGGCCCTGTCCGCCCACTTGATCAGCGATGAGACCAGCGCAGCCAGCGTGCGTCACGCGGTGCAGACGCTGACCAACAGCATCGAGAGCCAGCTGATGCGCCTCTCCGGAAAGCCGGCCGCTACGGTAACCGAAGAGATCGAGTCTCTCTTCAGCGGGGATCTGTCCTCCGACGAGATTATCGCGCGCCTGTTGGCGCCGGTAAAAGGCGAATCCGGAGAGACTCGAGCGGCCGCGCCAAAGCTGCTGGATGCCGCGGTAGACCTCCACCGGCTGCGCGACGCGCTGGAAAAACTCGCCGACGACAGCGGTTTTTCCGGCCGCGACAACCCAGCTTTTCGCACAGTATTGGAAACCGTCCGCACCACCAGCGGACTGCTCGACACCCATCGCCTGATGAACTCCACCACGCTGCAGAAGGACGATCGCGGACAGACCTTCCTGGCAGTGCCGTTCTTCATGCAGGGCCAGCCCATGCCGTCCCCTTCGGAAGTGCGCATCTACCCCCCGCCCCGCCGTCGGCCCGGCGAGACGGCCCGCCTGCAGGATCTCAAGGTAAGCTTCTACCTCAACATGGCACAGATGGGGCGCATGAAGATCGACTTGCACTTCGCCAACAACGCGCTCAATTTTCACTTCCTGGTCAGCAGCCAGGAAGTGCGCGCCTACCTCCATGGGCGCAGCAGCGGGCTGCTGGAGCGCCTTGAGGCGCACGACATGAAGGTCGCAAAACTTGACCTCTCGGTGGGCGAAGTCCCCGAGCTGACCCGAGAGGTGGCCAAGAAGGCGGAGATGGCGCAGATCCAGAAGCTCGGACGTCTGGATCTGCGGGCATGAGCGATGCCGCACCACGCCGCCGGCGCAAGATGGCGGCGGCGCTCCGCTACGGAGAGGCTGACAACGCGCCGCGAGTGGTGGCTTCCGGCCAGGGACACTACGCGGAAGAGATCATGGAACTGGCCCGCGAGCATCAAGTGCCGGTGCACGCCGACCCACAGCTGGCCGAACTGCTGGCGGCCCTCGACGTTGGCGCCTCCATCCCCGAGGAATTGTATCTCATCGTGGCGGAGATCCTCATCTTCGTTCACGAAGTAGACAAGGGATACCGGCTCGCTGACTCATGGCGTGAAATCGACCCCCAGGCGAACGACCTTCCGAAGCAGATCGGAATCAGCAAACCAAAGTAGTGAGGCCCATGGAGTACTACGAGAGCTTAGGGCTCGTCCGCGAGCCGTTCATGGATACCGCCGACCCGTACTTCTTCTACCAGTCCCACTCCCACAAGGAGACGCTGCAACGGCTGGAGATCTCGGTGCGGCTGGGACGCGGTCTCAACCTGATCCTGGGGGACGTGGGAACCGGCAAGACGACGCTGGCCCAGGCCCTGGAAATGGAGCTCATCAAGGACGACACCTTCGTCACCTGCAAGATCATGGACCCCACCTATTCCAGCGAGGAAGAATTTCTCGAGGCGATGCTGATGCTCTTTCAACTTGAGCCACAGCCCGGCGCCTCCCGTCTGTCCATCAAGAATACGCTCAAAAATCACCTCTACCATCTGGGCGTCGAGCAGAACAAGCGGGTCGTGCTGGTCATCGACGAGGGACAGAAGCTCACCTACCCGTGTCTGGAAAACCTTCGGCTGTTCTTGAACTACCAAACGCCGCAGCGCAAATTGCTCAACATCGTGATCTTTTCCCAGCTCGAGATCCTGCCGGTGATCCGCGCCAAGGCAAATTTTACCGATCGCATCGCGGTGCTCTACAAGCTTGAGCCGTTTTCCCGCGAGGAAACCCATCGCATGATCGACTACCGACTACAGCGGGCGGGCCTGTCGAAACCCCGAGATTTGTTTACCACCGAGGCAAAGGACCTCATTTTCGAGCGCACTCGGGGAAAGCCGCGGCGCATTACCATGCTGTGCCACAATGCCGTCGAAGAAGCCATCATCCGCAACCAGGACACGGTGGACGCCGACATCATCCGGGCGCTCACCGATCGCTTCGCCGGCCTGCCGGACTGGGATGCGCTGGCCGAGGAAGCGCAGCCGCTGATCTTGCCCAGCGGCATCCGCCAGGGTCCGGCCACGCCGGGTATCTCCGCCGAGCCGGCCGCGCGGGTCAGCGAGTCGTTAGTGCAGCGTCCAACGGTCGCGGAGCGTCCTCGCGAGGAAGCGCGGCCGGTGGAGCGTGCGCCCGTCGTGGCGGAAACCCTACCCCCAGTGGAAGCCGCGGCGCCGCGCGAGAGCGCCGGAAACGGTTTCTTCAACCGCCTGTTCGGCGGGCGCAGATAGGATCGTGATGTTCGAAGAACCCGCCGAAAACAAGCTCCTCAAGCTGCTCAAGGAAGGCGCGTTGCGCGAGGCGGTGGAGGAAGAGGGCACCAGTCCCGCCACCGACAACCGGCTGCTGCGCATTTTGCGTGAAAAACGCAAGCGCGCCGACGAGAGCCCGAAAAAATCCGCCGAGGAAACCCGGCGGCTCGACGAACGCGCCGCACCGCCCCGCACGGAAGCTGAGACCAGGCGCCTGGAACGCGCCGACGCCAGGCGTATCCTCGATGCGGCGCGGACCGAGGAGCCGCCGCCTTCCATGGGAGGGCCCCATCCCGCCGAGCCGGTCGCCGAGGTGGAGCCTCCGCGCAAAAACGCGCTCCGCGACATGGTGCGCGCCGCAGCCGAGGAAGCGGCGCCTGAGCCATCTGCGGCACGTCCGCGGGCAGCCCGCCCTCCCCGCGCCGAGCCGGCCCACGCGGCGGTGGATAACCCGCCGGTCGGACGGCCGGCGGAAGTCGAGCCGCCTGCCTCGCCGCTGCCGGAAATTCCAGCCGTGGAAGCGCAACATGCGGAGGTATCAGCGCCGCGAGCGTCGGTTACACCCACCCGTCCGCCTTCCCCGCGGCGCGGCCCGGTAGACTGGCAGGCGCCGCCGGGCGGGCTTGCTCTCACGCTGTTGCTGAAGGCCGAGCAGATCGAATTTCTGGTCAAAATGGCGGAGGGCGGACAGTCTGGCTCGCTGGTCCGGCTGATGCTGGTCGCCCAGGCGCTGATGGGCGGACAGGGCGAGTGGGGGCTGGCCGGACTCCTGCAAGAATACGCGCGGGCGATCATTCAGGCGCTCAACAAGCTGATGATCCAGGAGCGCATGCGCAAGGAAGTGGACCTGGCAAAGGTCAAGGATGCTGACCTGGATGCCCTGCTCGAGGAAATCCGCGACCTGCTGGAAGCGGAGGAGCTCTCCACCATGGAGGCGTCACCGGTGCCGACCAGCGGCCTGCTGCTCGGCATGAAGCTTCCCCGCGAGGACGTGGCGTTTCTGCGCAAGCTGGCCTCACCGCGTGGCGAGCAGACGCTGGTGGGGCACCTCTTGTTCACCCAGTCACTGATGGCGCACGAGGTGGTCCCGGAGTCGCCCTGGCCAGAAGGGCCTGACGCGGCGCGGCTTCGAGAGGACTTCAAATCTGCGGTACAGAACTACCGCGAGCTCCAAAAGACGCTTCTCAACCAGATCCTGGTGAGCGCCCGGCTCGGCAAGAAAACCGCGTGGGGCGCCCCCAACGCGGCCAAACATGAGGCTGCGCTTGCCGCCCTGGCCAGGGGCTTGAAGGCGTGTCTGCCCGGAGCCCAGTAGCGCACGACATCGCGCGTAAGGTTGATCGACTCGCAGCGCCCGGGAGGGGGGCAACCTGTTCGCTCTTTCCCGATCCGGACCCGAAGCGGGTTTTTGAAGCCGCTTCAACAGCAACGTATGGAATTGGCGTGGCGGCGTAGAAGTACATAAGCGCGCACATCGCCAGCGCCCGAAGGGAAAGAGCCGTTGGAATACTACGAGCTGCTGGGCCTCAATCGCGAGCCGTTCGCTGACACCGCCAATCCGTTCTTTTTGTATGCCTCCGAAGAGCACTCAGATTGCCTGCACCGCCTCGAAATCTCGGTGCGGCTAGGACGGGGCCTGTCCATGGTTCTGGGGGACGTGGGCACCGGCAAGACCACCATGGCGCTCGCGCTGGAAAAATACCTGCTCCGCGATCCGCGTTTTTATCTGGGCGTAATCTACGATCCAGCCTTCCTCTCCGAGTTGGAGTTCATGAACCATCTTTTGCTGGTCTACGGCGTCCCCTCGCCGCCCCACGCGACCGTCCCGCAGAAGATGGAGGCCCTCAAGGAGTTCCTCTACCGCAAGGGGGCGGAAGAGGGAAAATCGGTCGTGCTCATCCTGGACGAAGGCCAGAAGGTTTCTCCGGAAAATCTGGAGCTGGTTCGCCTGCTGCTGAACTTTCAGGTGCCTCAGCGGCGGCTTTTCAACGTGGTGATTTTCGGCCAGCTCGAGCTGCTGCACGCCGTGGAATCCAACACGCCGCTCAAGGATCGCATCAACCTGCTGTACATCATCCGCCCGCTGGGACGGGAAGAAACCCACGAGCTGATCGACTTCCGGCTGCGTCAGGCGGGGATGGGGGACAACGTGGAGTTGTTCACGCCGGGTGCCAAGGACCTGGTGTTCCACGCGACCGGCGGACATCCGCGCAAGATCGTGCTGCTCTGCCAGGAAGCCATCGAAGAGGCCATCATCCGCAACACGGATGCGGTCACCGACGACCTGGTCAATTCCATCTTGCTGAAGCGCGGCGAGATCGAAAATTTCATCAAACAGTTCATCCAGCACCAGGAATCGCGTCGCCCCTTCTTCGACCGCTCCGAGCATGCCTACGTGCAATCGGAGGAAGGCCAGCCGGGCTTCCATCCCGGCTGGGACGGCTCGCGAGTGCCTGACGCGCCGCCGGAGGGGCACGTGGCGCTGCCTAATCCGAGCGTCTGGCCGCCGGCCGAGCGCAGCAACGGAAAGGCGGTGGAGAAGCCGCCCGAAAAGGAACCCGCAGCGACTGCCCGGCCACCCGCGCCAGTATCCCGCCCGGCTGCTACGCCGCCCAGGCCGGCGGAACCGACCGCCTCCAAAGGGGCCGCGCCGCCCGTATCCAATCGAACTGAAGCGAAGCCGCCCCTCCGTCCGCCGGAGAAGCCAGTGGCACGCTTCGAGGCCACGGTGGGCGATCCCAAGGCCGATCTGGTCTACGCCAACAGCGCTCCGCAGGCCCCCAGGCCCGCGGCCCGCGACGCGGTTGCCACGCCTGCCTGGGGACGCGGCAAACCGCGCGCCGCGCAACCGAATGACGAGGGGTCACGGCCCGCACGGCGCGGATTCTGGCAGTGGCTGTTTGGAAAGTAGAGGCGAGGTTCGTCAATGGCGAGAGGCAAAGAGGAAGATCCGAAGGGTCGCCGCGAGCGATTTCTAAAGTTTCTGCGGCAGGAAATGCCTCCCAGCCCGCCCCCCTCCCACGAGCACCTCGATAACGGCGCGGTGGCCACGGTGGTTGAGGAAGCGATTCCGGTTGCTGATGCGTTTTTACCTGCGGAAACCACCGATGGGCTCCCGCTGGCCGAGGAGATCCCCATGGCTGCCGCGGTGGATGAAATTCCGCTGGCCGAGGAGATCCCCATGGCTGCCGCGGTGGATGAAATTCCGCTGGCCGAGGAGATCCCCGTGGCTGCCGCGGTGGATGAAATTCCGCTGGCCGAGGAGATCCCCATGGCTGCCGCGGTGGATGAAATTCCGCTGGCCGAGGAGATCCCCATGGCTGCCG
>VGFD01000149.1 GCA_016868975.1 Armatimonadota bacterium
CTGCCTGCTTGATGTCAACCGTGATCGGTTTCTCGACGAGCACGTGAATGTCATGCTCGAGGAACTCCTTGGCCAGATCGTAGTGGAGGCTGGTGGGTACCACGATGTTGACTGCCTGCACCCGGTTGAGCAGATCCCGGTAATTCGAGAAGAACTGCGTCCGATATCGCTTGGCGCACTGGTGGCCGCGGATGTCGTCCACCTCGACGATGCCGACCAACTCCACGTTGGGCATCTCCGAATAGATGCGCGCATGATGCTGGCCCATATTGCCCGTGCCTACCACGGCGACTTTCACTCGTTCCAACTTTGACTGTCCTCCCTATCACCCGGCGCCTGCGTTCGCCATCGGATCGACCACTCCTGGGTCGCTAGAATATGGCGGATTGCGGCGCCGATGTAGAGCAGCGCTCAATCGCGTCCGGCTGCGGCACTGTAGCAAGTTGACCCCAGATCTTCCGCACCAGTTGCTGATTTGCGGCGTGTCCCGGCCGAATCGCCACCACGTGGGCGGACAACGGACGGCCCAGTGCCGCAAGATCTCCAAGCAGGTCCAGCGCCTTGTGGGCGGCCAGCTCCTGGTCCACGCGGAGTGGACTCCAGAAGCGGTCGTGCCCCACGACGAGCGTGTTGTCCAGGCTGCCCCCACGGGCCAGCCCGGCGTCGCGCAACGCCTGGATCTCCTCTTCGAAGCAGAAGGTGCGGGCCGGCGCGAGTCGTTCGACAAAGCTCTGGCGACTCACTTCCAGATCCACAGTCTGGACACCGGCCACGGGATGATCGGTGACCGAAGCCACCGTGAGGCGCAAGCCGGAGTTCACCGGCAAGACCATCAGGGTCGTTCCACCCTCGCTGTGGACAACGGGATGGGACACCTGCAAGACCTTCCGAGGCGCCTCCTGGGCCGAAAGTCCGGCCTCGGAAAGGGCCTCGACCCAGCCGAGCCCGCTGCCATCCAAGATGGGCAGTTCCTCGGCGTCGATGGCGATCTCGCAGTTGTCGACGCCAAACGCATAGAGAACCGCGAGCAAGTGCTCGGTGGTCCTTGCGCCCACGCCGTTTGCTTGTAGTGCGGTGCAGCGCACCCCGGACTTCAGCGAGGCGGGGTTTACCGGAACCACCGCGTTGCCGACGTCGGTGCGCACAAAGCGCAATCCGAAGCCGACCGGCGCGGGGCTCAGCCTCACCTTGACCGGGATGCCGGAATGCAGCCCCACCCCGCTCACCTCGACGGTGCGCGACAGGGTCTGCTGGCGATCAAGTGCCGCCTGATTCACGGTGGGTCTCCTGGATGGGCGATTCGACCACGATGCGGGCCGGGTAATGACTCCCGGCCTGGGGCAGGGTGAGGATTCGAATCGTCCGGTTTTGCCCGGGTGCCACGTCCACCGTGCTGATAAGGCCTCTTGCGGGAGGTTTCAGGCAGTTGGTTTCCATCAGTTTGCCCTCTACCAGGAAACTCCCCAGCGCAACGCCGTTGATCGGCTCGAAGAACAGTTGCACCTTGCGTGGTTGCAGAGTCGGGTTGCTTACCTCCAGTTTGACTTCGTAAAGAACGCCGTAATTGCCGGTGTTGGGCTCGCCGCTCGTCCCGTCGATGAGCCAGGGCGCGCGCCCGAACGGGATGTTGAACTCGGTCGTCTCGCCGACCACGTACTTCTGGTCGACCACGATGTTCGGATCCCGGAAAATTCCCCTGGGGTGAATGCGAAACGGGTTGAAAGGCGCGTCGATGAGGCGGTCCATGGCCACGCCGACACCGCTCGCGCTGGTCTCGACGCTCACGTCGAGGCTCTCCCCCTCCAGGACCTGCAAGTGGCACAGGCCGGACACCAGCTCCCTGGGAGCCAGCTCATAGCGGCCCAGCTCCCACGCTTTCATCGGGGGGATGGTGACGATCAGCCCCTGCCTGGCCTGCCAGTCCTCCAGGAAGCGCGTGTTGCACCGGTGCCCGACGTAGAGCTCCTCGCGGGCCGGGCCGCCGTCGCCCTGGATGACCAGAACCTTCACCGGCCTGTCGCCGCGGTTGGTCAGGTTGACCCACAGGTACTGATCGCGGCCGTTGCCGTTCAGGTGTGAGTAGAGCAGCCGGGCCGGCTGATTGCTGTTGACCTTGCCGGCAAAAAGAATCCCATCGGTATCGACCTTCTCGGGACGATTGCTCACCATCAGCTGGGTAGGCTGGGCCACCGACACGTTCTCGTTGTGCAGGATGACTTCCAGCGTCTTGTCGACCGGGAAGTAGTCCTTGCCTTCAATCAACAGCGGCATGCGGATCGTGGCGTCCGCGCCCACCCCCAGGATGGCGAGCGCGGCCGGACCCGCCTTCAAGGTGACGGTGGCGCCCGGCTTCGCCTGCACCGCGCGGCGCGCCGCCTGCAACGCGGCCAGCTCGAGGAGGGCGCGCCCGGCCGGGTTGCCGGTGACGGCGCAGTGTACCTGATCGGGCACGTACCCGGCCCACTCCTTCACGATGACCGGGAACGAAACCGAAGAGCCCTCTCGGGTAAGCGTCACGCGGAAGGTGCCGGGCGCGCTGGCGCGCAGCGTGAGCGCGTCGTCCGCCGGAGAGACCTCCAGGCCGCGGCCGTCCACGGCCGACTCAATGGGCCCTTCGGCCACGCCCGAGACGCGCACGCGGCGCGCTTCGCCGACCGGGATCACCACGCGCTGCGGGCTCACCGAAAGATAGCCGTCCTTCATCGCCTCGCGGAAGTTGCGCAGCCAGGCGGCCGCCAGGGCTTTCACCGTGGTGTTGTTGGCCTTCGCCTGGAGGCCGTCCACGGTGCACAGGCGCTGCTCGCCCCAGGCCAGGACGATGCCGCCCTTGATGGACACGGCCCGCAGTCTCCCCGCGGGAAGGTGGCTCTGCAAAGCAGCGTCGACCTGGCGCTGCACGATCTGGGCCCGCTCCTCGGCGGACATCCTGGCGTCGCCGGCCAGTCGCAGCACCACGCGGGACTTGAGACGAACTTCGCCTTCAGCCAGCACCGGCAGGGCGGCACCGAGAATCAGCGCGGATCCCAGCATCACGCGCGTGAGCGCTTTCACGCAACCATTCATGGGCGATCCTCCGTGATCCTGGCCTCCAGGGCCGCTACCCGCTGGGGGAGCCCAGCCGCCTCATCCATCAGGCGCTGGTGCGCTTCAAAAGCCTTGACGTCGCGGGCCGGGAAGCCGGCCACGTGGGCGCCGGGCGGCACGTCGCGGGCCACGCCGGCCCGGCTCTCAACCACCGCGTCGGCCCCGATGGAGCGATGCGGCGCCAGGCCCACGCCGGGCCCCAGGCGGGCCCCCGCACCCACGCGGCTGCTGCCCGCCATTCCCGAGAGGTCGCCGACTTCGGCGTCGGCGCCCACCTCGCAGTTGTGTCCGACCTGGACCAGCGCGCCAATGCGGGCGCCCGATCCGATGCGGGTGACGGTGGTGGTGGCCCGGTCGATGCACGCATTGGCGCCAATGATCGCGTGATCGCCGATCTCCACCGAGCCCACCTGCGGGATTTTGTGGTGCACGCCGCCGTCCTCTACAAAGCCGAAGCCGTCGGAGCCGAGGACCACGCCGCTGCGCACGATGACGTGGTCGCCAAGGCGGACCCCGGCGCGCAAGACGGCGCCGGCCTCGATCAGGCAATCCGCGCCGACCGATACGCCGCGCTCCACGACCACGCCGGCTTCCAGGCGGGTGCGGGCGCCCAGGCTGGCGCCGTCTTCCACGACGCAACAGGGCCCCAACGATACGTCAGAGGCCAGGATGACGTCCTGGTCCACTACGCAGGTGGGGTGCACGCCAGGGGTCGGCACAGCCGACGCCATCCCGGTCTGAACGGCCTGCTGCGCGGCCTGTTCCGACTGGTTGATCGCCCTGGCGGGCTGGTGAATCTGTCGGGCAGTGCTCAAGCCTTTGTCCTCAACGCCCGTCGGCTTGCGGTCCTAATGGACCGTCTTGCCGGACTCCTTGAGCGTGATGATGATGTCGGTGGTGATATCCAAGGCCATGCGCTCGCTGACCGGGTACCACGGTGCGTTCATGATGACGATGTCGATGTTCTTCTCTTTGGAGACAGTCTCCGACGCGGCGCGGATCTTGTCCATTGTTTCATCGAGGAACTTGCGCTTCTTCTCGTCCCACTTTTGGACCGATTTCTGGATCTCCTGTTTCTTGTCGGAGTCCAGAAAGCTCTGCAGCGCCCTGGGGTCATTGGGCTGCTTGAGACCTTTGAAGAGGGCCTCACGCTCGGTCTGGTAGGCCTCGCTGTACTGGCGGTACTCGGGGAGTTCGGGCAGCACCCGGTCGACGTGGACAATGCCCACCACCATGGCGGACTTGTGCTCCTGCTGCGCCTGCGCGCCGCACCCGGTGAACAGCCAGCCGCTCACGGCCAGGACTGCCGCGACCAGCACGGCCTTGATTTTTCCGTTGTTCATGTCACGATTCCTCATTGTACGATTCATCGGCGCGCGCGGCGCCATGCTATTTCCTGGTGACCAGCGGGAGGGTCTGGTCGGTGAGGTCCTTGCAGTCGACGTTCACCCGGTAGCCGCCGAGAACCAGCGGCACCTTCTGCTCGTCGGCGACCTTGCGGACTTCCAGCGCGATCTGGTCGACGATTCCCTGGTAGACCTTGTCCCGCTGCTCGTTGAGCGCAGTCAGCTCGGACTGCAGGTGATCGCGCCGCTTCTTGTCGGCCGCGTTCAGCTCGCCTTGCTTCTGGGTGACCTCTTTGAGGATCTGCTGCTCTTCCTTCTTGAGGCGGTCACGCAGCGCTTCTTGCTTTTCCCGCAGGGTCTGCTCGGCGGCATGCGATTCGGCCTGCAACTGTCCCATCAACTGGTTCTTGCGGGCCTCGAAACGGGATTTCAGTTCGGCCTGCTTGGCTTCCAGCTCGTTGTTGAGTCGATCGATGGTATCCTTGTCGGGACCGCCGCCCGGGCCCGCCGAGCCGAGACGGCGGCGGAGCTGCGTCTGCACGTCGGCGTCCAGCTTGTTGCGGTACGCAGCAAGCTCTTTCTGCGCGCGGGCCATCTCGGCCGCCTGCTCGGATTCAAACTTGCCGACCAGTTCCTTGCGGAGAGTGGCGCGGGTTTCCTCCTCCGAGCGGTTCATCGCGGCCAGCCGCTCCTGAAGCACCCGTCGGCTCTCCTCGTCCTTGGAGGTCTGCATGTCGAGCTGGATTTGCAGCTTCTCGGCCTGATTGGCCCGCATCACTTCCGCCATGCGGGTGTCAAGCCGGGCTTCCAGATCACGCTGCTGCCCGCGGAGATGATCGCTTACCGAGCGCTCGACCTCGATCTTGCGCTTGGCCATCTGCACGTCTCGGGCCGTGATGAGATCCTGCAGGATGCGCTTCTCATCGGCGCCCGGCGCCGGCAGCGAGGAGGCGGTGGGGACGTACTTTTTCTTGAGCTGCTCCTGGAATGCGCGCATCTCGTCGGCCAGCCTGGCGCCTTCCGCGGTGAGGGTGGCTTCCACCGCCGACTTGCGGGCGTGCATGGTGCCCTCGAGACGGCTCACCTCGGCGTCCAGCTCCTTTTTCAGGATTTTGTGGATCGCAACAATGCGCGCCTGAACCTCAGGCATGATCGTGGTGTTGTCCGGCGGCGCTTCCAATTCGCCTTGAATGTAGCCGATCTGCTTGTCGATGTCATTGAGCCGCTGGGCGTCCGGGTGTTCCTGCACCAGCTTGTCGATGTCCACCACGCCGATGTTGGCAAGGACGTCCATCGTCGCTGGCGGCGCGGCAGGGCGCTGCTCCTGGGCCTTCGGGCGGATGGCCGGCAGGAAGACGGCGATCACCACCGCGGAGGCGATGACCAAGCCCAGGAAGGTCCAGAACCGAGGTCTGTGGGAAGGCATGGGATCGCCTCCTTCAGCTTTTCGCCGGCGGATTGTTGACGAGCTTCTTGATGACGTCGTCCGTGAGGTTGCGGCCGCCCCACATCACGTGGGTGTTGTTCAGCACGAGGCTGAGGCCTTTCTCCTTTGCCACCGCCGTGATGGCCTCGTTGACCTTGTCGTTGACCGGCTTGAACTCTTCGGCCTGCTTGACCTGGAAAGCCTGCATGAGCTCCTGCTGGAGGCGCTCGCGGTCCTCCTGGCTCAGGGCCTTCTTCTTGGCCTGCTCGGCCACGTCTTTCATCTGAGACTGGTAGTACTCCATCAGGCGCGCCTGGGCTTCCTTGTAGAGCCGCAGCTGGGCGATGACTTCCTGGTTGACGTAGCCCACGTGGCTCTCGGCCTCTGGAGCCTCCTTGGGCATGGTGGCGTCCTTGCTCTCCTGGAAGCGCTTCTTCACTTCGTCGGTCACGTCCACGACGCCGGTCACCACGATCTTCTTGTCGAGGACCACGCGGTAGCCGCGCTCCACGGCCAGGTAGGCGATAGCCGCGGTAACGCGGTCGTAAAGCGGCTTGAGCTGTTTCGTCTGCTCTTGCTCAAGCTTCTCGCGCATTTGAAGGCGCAGGTTCTCGGCCTCCTCCATGCTCATCTTGGGCTTGCCGGCGTCGCCGACCTTCTCAACGAGCTGCTTCTGGAGGTCGTTGCTGAGCTTCTCCAGGTTGTCCTTGGCGGACTTGAACTCGGGCATCGCGTAGATGGCCTCTTGATCAAGCATGGCCACCTGCTGGGGGCCGTCCGGGCTCTTCACGATATCCTTACCTTTGGTGTACAGCACCACGCCGATCACCACCACGACAGCCAGCACGGCGACCACGAGGAGGCCGCGCAGCATGGCCTGAGGGCCGCCGCCGCCCTTCTCGGATTTTTCGTTGTCAGTCATTGTCTTGAGATCCCCTTTGTAAGGTTTGAAAAGTGCAAATGATGAAGCCGGCCGCCGCGGGCAAAAACTCGCCTGCAATTCTCCCTGGAAGCCACCTTTCCTCCGGAAAGATCTTCAATCTTTCCAGTAGAGAAGCGGATCCCGCCCCGGGACTTGACCCAGGGGGAGTCGCCTTTCGGCGCCCCCTGGACCCCGCCCCGGGACTTGACCCAGGGGGAGTCGCCTTTCGGCGCCCCCTGGACCCCCCAACGGAGAGACTTGCCGAGGCTTTTTGTTTCCAGGCCCCGCGCCTTCCCTAGAAGGCTAAAAGGTCTGTCCGAGTCCAATCGTGGATCGGGAGCCGCGCTCGCCGATCGCGTAGTCGAGTCGGATGACGCCCAGGCCCAGGCTCGGGAACACGATGCGCAGGCCCACGCCAACGTCCTTGAAGATCGAGGCCGGCTGACCCGCGTACCACGCCCCGCCAGCGTCGGTGAAGAAGGCGCCGTTGAGCAGTTTCAGCTTGGCAATCGGGAAGCGGTACTCCGCGTTGAACACCACGAAGCGGTTGCCGATGAACGAGTTCTCCTGGTAGGCGCGCAGCGTGTCCGCGCCGCCCACGAAGAAGATTTCGGTAATCGGGGCGTTCCCGTTCACGAACCCGGTCCACGCGCGGAGCGCGATGGTGTGGTCGCGGAACATGGGAATGTAGTGGCGGGCTTCCACCTGGAACTTGGTGTACGAGAAGATGCCGCTTACCGAGCCGGTGAACGCGGCGTTTCCATACGAGCCCTTGTGGGGGTTGAACAGGTCGTCGCGGGTGTCGAGCAGCGACGAGAAGGTGATGGTGTTGGAGTTGCCCACGCCCAGGTTGGTGGCGGTGAACTGGGAGTTCGCCGACTGGGTCAGCTCCAGGTGTTCCTGGCGGAAGGTCACGAATGCGCGGACGTCCTCGCTGAGGAAGCGGCCGAAAGTGACCGAGCCGCCGACGCGGTTGTCGTTGTAGAGCGCGTACGAAACCACGTTGCCGACGGCCAGCACCGGCTGGCGCAACTCGTTGAACTCGGAGGCGAAGAAGGAGAAGCCCAGCGAGTCCTGGCGGTCGTTGATGGCCGGGTCGAACCACGAGACGCCGGCCGAGGAGACGTTCACGCCGCGCTGCCAGGAGATCGAGGCCGACTGGCCGCGCCCGTTCAGGTTGCGCTCGGAGAACGAAATCGCTCCGGTGATGCCCGAGCGCACCGCGCCCGTGCCGCCGCCCGAGTACCCCAGGCCGAGGGTGGCCAGGCCGGTCTTCTGCTCCTTGACTTTCAACACCAGGACCACCTTGCCGGAGTCGCTGCCCGGCTCAGGCTCGATGTTGACGCTCTCGAAGAACCCGGAGCTGTTGAGCCGCTCGAGGTCGCGCTGCAAGCGGTGGCGCTTGAGCACATTGCCCACCTTGGTGCGCATCAGGCGGCGGATCACGTAGGAGCGCGTGCGGGTGTTGCCCTCGATGCGGATCTCCTCAACCACGGCCTCGACGATCTGGTAGGTCACCACGCCGGTGTTCTTGTCGATGGAGGGGCGGATGTTGTCGAGGATGTAGTCGCGCTTCTCGTAGTATTTGGAGATGCGGTCGGCGTCCTCTTTCATGGTGAACTGGTTGAACAACTGCCCAGGCTGCATCTTGATGAGCGGGCGGATGTCGCGGCTCGGGAGCACCGTGTTGCCCACCACGCTGACGTCCTTCACCACGACGCCCTCGGTGATGCCCAGCTTGAGCACGCCTTCCTTGCTGAACTTCAGCTCGGTGACGTGGGTCGGCTCCAGCAGGTAGCCCAGCTCGTTGTCGTAGTAGCGGTTGATGACCGTGATGTCGGCGAACAGCGTCTTGGTGTTGAGGATCTTGCCCTCGTGCGTCTCCATGAGACTGCGCAGTTTGTCGGTCGCGACGATCTTGTTGCCCTCGATGAGGATGCTCTGCACGACCGGGTTCTCGAGTACCTGGTACACCACGCGGACGCCGTTGAGGAAGGGCTCGGTGCGCACCTTCACGTCGGTGAAATAGCCCATCTCGTAGATGTTCTGCAGATCGCGCTGGATGCGATCCTTGTCGGCCGGCTCGCCGATGCGGGAGGTGACCACCTGCAGGATGTCGGCGGCCGGAACCGCGTTATTCCCCTCGACTTCGATGGCCTTGATGAGCACCTCGCGGCCCTCGTCCGCGCCGGTCGGGGGCGTGGCGCCGGGAATCTTGGGGGCGCCGCCGGGACGGGGACCGATGGGCGGCGCCGGCTCGGCCGGCGCCGGAGCGGGCGACTCCGCCGGAGCGGGCGTCTCAGCCGCCGGGGCAGGCGTCTCGGCGGTCGGAGTTTCCGCGGGCGCCGGAGAGGCGCTCTCCGCGGGCGCCTCCGCGGGCGCCTCGGCAGGCGCCTCGGCAGGCGACGGGGGGGCTTCGGCGGCAGGCGTCTGGGCCGAGACGGGCCCCGGATCCGAGGCCACCGGTGTGGAAATCGGGGAAGCCGGCGCAGCGTCCTCCCGCGCGCCGGCGGGCGCCGCGAGCAGTGCCAGCAGGCACCAGAACGCCATCAATAAACAGCCGGCCGATAGGGCCTTCCTCATTGTGACTTATTTCCTCCTCCGGCTGCGCCGGCATGTCTGACGCAGCCATCGCGGGGGGGCGGGAGCCGGGCGATGCAGCCCCGTCACATCCGCCAGGGAAAAATTCGCGGGCACGGCCCGCGTCCTGGCTCCGCCTTGAATGGCGTTCCCCGCGCGTTCACGGAAACCCGCGTATTTCCTGGGTTTCCGATCGTCCGTGTCAAAAACTTCCCGCTAAGGTTCGACCCCCTCCGGATTGAATCCTCCCCTTCATGATGTTAACAGATGGTCACCACAGCAGGATCCGCGGCACATTGATTGGGTAAAATTCAACACGCTTTGGGGGAGGCCCGGCGCCCCCAGCGCTTTAACGGCCTGTCTTATCGCCCGTCGGGGACGGGCTCGGCGGCGCCTTCCGGCTCCAGTTGATCTCGAACTGCCAGCGGGCCTGGTAGAAGAACGACAGCCCCCCCAGGTTGTTGTTGCTGATGCGCACCAGCTGGTTGGGCGCGAAGCGCCACTCAAACCCGTACACCGAGGTGGGCAGGGACTGGATGTTGTTCCCCTGCAAGGTCGCGAAGGTCAGGAGGAAGTGCTGCCTGGGGTCGAGCGCCTTGGTGAACTTGAGCTGCACCGCGCCGGTCTGGCTCAATTCGAAGGTGACCTCGGAGAGCGCGAACAGCTTGCCGAACGCGGATGTGATCGGGGAAAGGAAGTTGGCCTGGGCCACACTCACCAGGGCGTTGAGGGCACCCGGCGAGGTCACCGGCTGGGGAAGCCCGGTCGGGCCCCGGCTCGTGGTGCCGAAGACCAGCAATTGCTGGATGTTGGCCTGGGGGAGCGGGGGGTTCGAAGTCATTCTCACGTGCGGATCGTTGGCCGGGCCGGTCACGTCCACGTAGATCTCGTACTCGTTGACGTTGCCTACCGCGCTCACCTCGAGGTCGGGCATCCAGCCGCCGGAGCCGTTGAAGTACGCCTTCCCGCTCGCGATCCGCAGCGCGGTGGGGAAGAGCGGGATCTGGATAAGCCCCTGCTTGAACTCCACCACGCCGGCCGGCACCAGCGCGCCGGGCCAGGTCCCCAGGATGTCAACGTCCCCTTCCGCGCGGATGGTGGACTGCAGAAAGCGCAGCCAGGCACCGGACCCCAGCGCCACGCCGACGCTGAAGCGCACCCTGGGAAGCAGGTGGAAGGGGGAGCCGGCAGCCTGCTCCTCGGTGGTTGGCGGCGGAGTGTCGTCCTTAGGAGCGGGCGGCGGCTCACCCTGCGCGCCCGTGCCCGCCGCAGCGCTCCCGCCTGCCAGGCTGGAGCCCAGCTCGCTGATGGGGAGCGTGAAATCCACCGACTTGCCTTTGATCTCCCCACTCAACACCGGTTCCGGGGACGCACCGCTCAGGTGCAGGTGCACGTCAAGAACGCTGCTCAGGTACGGTTTGATGATCACCGACAGGTCGGTGCCGCTCAGCGTCACGTTGACGTCCGCCAGGGAGAAGCCTTTCAAGTCGGC
>VGFD01000150.1 GCA_016868975.1 Armatimonadota bacterium
GAAGATCTGGGCGGTGGCGCGGATCGGCTGGCCGGCCTGGGCGGCGCGCCCGGCGGCGTCCCCAACCTGGCGGGCGGCGGCGGAGAGCTGCCACGGGCCAGCCGGGGCGGCACGCAGACCGAGCTGACGGTCAACAAGCGCGACGGCGAGCAGCCGCTGCAGCGCGAGATGGACGCCCAGAACGCGGCGCGCAACGAGTCGCAGCAAAAAGCCGAGGTTGCGCGGCACCAACAAGAGGACCTCACCGGACGCGGCGGGCAGATCCAGGGCGACCTGGCGCAGAACCGCGACCAGCAGGGGCAGGTTCAAGAGGGACTGGGCCAGGGGCGCGAAGTGCTCGGCCAGGACCAGCAGCGCGTCCAACAAGGCCAGCAGAACGTCGACGGCCTCAAGCAAGAGGACCAGCGGCTGCAAGGCGTCAAGCAGAACGACCAGCAGATCCTGGGGAAGGACATGCAGCAGCTCGCCAAGGCCGCGGGTGACACGCAGAAAGCGCAGCAGGGCTTGCAGGCGGCCCAGATGGGGCTGAAGATGGCGCAGAGCATTTTGCAGGCGGCGCAGGCGCTGCCGGACATGATTCCGGCCGGGCTGGTGCAGATCCCCAATCCCGCGAAGCCGCCCGCCGTTGCGGCCGCGCAGACCGCCATCAAGATCGCGCAGATGGCGCTGAAGATGGCCCAGCAAGCGCTGCAGGCGGCGCAGCAGAAGCAGCAGATGGCGGCACTCAAGCAGGCGACGGATGTTGGGCTGGCCGGAAAAGTCGACGAGAAGCAGCAGGCCAACCAGCAGCAGCTTCAGGACGCGCAGAATCGCCTGGAGCAAGACCAGCAGCAAATGGGCGAGCACGCTCAGCAGGTGCAGCAGGGCCAGGAGCAGGCCGCGCAGCTCAAGCAGCAGGGCGCGCAATTGCAGCAGGGGGCCAACGACAATCAACAGCAGGCGCGGCAGGCAGCCAACGCCGAGCGGATGCACCAGGCCAACGCGGACGCCGCCGGAGAGAATGCGCAGCAGATCAACAAGGCCCTCTCGATGCTGCAGAATGGCAAGAAGGGCGACGCGCTGGAGGGCGCGGGCGGGCCGAAGGGCGATCCGGCCGGGCCCCAGCGGCCAGACGACGCGAATCGCGGGCTGCTGCAAAAACTGGACGGGCGCGGCGGTCCCCAGGACGACGACGCGCGGCGCCGCCAGCAGCAGGAGCAGGCGCTGCGGAATATCTTGATGGGAGCGAACGGCTCCCAGAACGCGAGGCAAGCGGGGTCACAGCAGGCTGGAGGACAACAGGCGAACGCGCCCCAGGGTGGAGGCAACACATCTCAGCCCGCGCCCACCGGTGGCGCGGCGCCTCAGGGCGGCAATAGCGCGGCGGCGCCGGTTGGGAATGCCGGAGCCGCGCAGGGCGGCAACGCCGGGGCCGTGCAGGGCGGCAATGCCGGAGCCGCGCAGGGCGGCAACGCCGGGGCCGTGCAGGGCGGCAATGCTGGAGCCGCGCAGGGCGGAAACGCTGGAGCCGCGCAGGGCGGCAACGCCGGGGCCGCGCAGGGCGGCAATGCTGGAGCCGTGCAGGGCGGCAATGCTGGAGCCGTGCAGGGCGGCAACGCGGGAGCCGCGCAGGGCGGTAATGCGGCTGGCGGCGGCGGACAGCAGGGTGGCGGCGAGGGGGCCGCGCAGCAGCAGGGCGGGCAGCAGCAGGGCAAGCCGACGGGCATCCAGATGCCCGGAATGGCGGACCTGATGTCGCCGTCCGCGATGGACATGGGCCAGGAGGACGGCGGCGCCGGCAATGACGACGGCGGCGGCGCGGCGGCCGAGGAGCAGCCCATGGCCGAGGCCCAGCGCGGCGGGGCCAGCGTCGAGGAGAGCGGCGACACCATCCACGTGCACTTAAACGCGCTCATCGACGGCGACCCGGGCGGCAGCGTGACCAGCGGCGGCAATGCTGCTGGCGCGGCAGCCGGCGCGGGCACGGCGGGAGGCGGCCTGGGCGGCGGCCTCGATGGCGCGGGCGGCGGCTCGGAAGGTGGGCTCAGCGCAAAGGCGGAGCCGGCCGGCAAGAATTCATCAACGCAGGTCGGCGCACTCGGCGGCGGCCAGATGCAGGGCGACGCGGGCGGAAAGAAATAGACCGCCCGCCTCTCGGTTTAACCCTGTTCAACCCGCCCCAGGGGTAAAACACTTCAGCCGCGCGATTAACCCGCCCCAGGGGTCAAACAATTCAGCTGCACGTTTAAGCCGCCCCAGGGCTTAAACACTTCAGCCGGGCGTTTCCGGCCAGGCGTGCTTCGGGTAGCGGCGGCATAACTCGCGGCGGATCTGGGGATAGTGGCGGGTCCAGAAGCCGGCGAGGTCGGTTGTGATCTGCACCGGGCGGTTGTTCGGCGCCAGCAGGTGCAATTGCAGCGGCACCGCACCGGCGCCAATGGACGGGGGTGTCTTCACGCCAAAAAAATCCTGCAGGCGCGACGCGATCCAGGGCGGGCGGCCGTTTTCGTAGTGGACCACAACCCGCGGACGTCTGGGCAGCGCGATCGATTCCGGCGCGAGACGTTCCAGTGCGGCCCGTGCGGCCGGCCCGAAAATCTCGCGCAGGGCTCGCGTGAAACCGGCGGATCGAATTTCCGCGAACGACGACGCGCCTGCGCAAAGGCTGCGCAGCGTCTCGTCAAGGTGGCTGTCCATTACGGGGATGACCCCGCTGTCCGGGAACCGCTCCGCCACGAATTGCGTTCGCGCCTGAAAGCGGGCGACTTCCTCCGCGTCGACGAACGCCGACAGTCCGGCCTTGCGGGCGGCGACGAACAGTACCTCCGCCACCTCGGACGACGGCCCGGCCGGGCGGCGCGTCTCGTCGAGCACCAGTTTTTCATAGCGCATGCGGGTAACCTGCTCCACCCGCTCGGCATCGGAATTCCACAAGTATTCCTGCGTTTCGGTAATGCGATCCAGCGCCACGTCGAGCAGCCAGTCCAGGTCGATGCCGCTGGCCAGGCGCACCACGCCGCGCTCGACAGAGACGGCCACCAAAAATTCTTCCTCGCGCAACACGCTGTCTTCGGCCAGTTTCGCACAGCCGCCACCGCACAATAAGACCTCTCGGCCGCGCCGTCGGCCCACGCGATCCGGATACGCGGCCAGGATGCAGCGCAGCAGCGCATCCTCGTCGGAGCGGCCGCGCGGTGCACTCCCCTGCAAATGCCGGGCCGTGCGGTCCACGGCGAGCACGGCGCCGGGCTCCAGGCCGGCGCTGGGCATCCACGCCGCATCGAAGCGCTTGCGACGGGCCTCATGCACCCGTTCCACGCGCTCCACGACGTCGCTGCGCGCCGTCGTGGCCAGCGCGCCAGTGCCGCCGAAGCGGGAACCCGCCACCACGTCCCTCTCGCTGATGACCGCGGCGGCAAGGCAGCCGTCCGCCGATATCCCGCGCGTCTCGGCCTCCACCAGCAGCCGCGCCAGGCGGGGATGCGCCGCATGGCGCGCCATTTTCCGGCCGATTTCGGTGAGGTCGCCGTCGATCGCCCTCAGTGCCATCAACTTGCCGTCGACCGCTCCCGACCTGCCGTCGACCGCTCCCGACTTGCCGTCGACCGCTCCCCGCCCGCCGTCGACCGCTCCCCGCCCGCCGTCGATCGCTCCCAGCGTCACGAGCAGCGTCTCCGCCGCTTGCAGCGACGCTGCCGGCGGCGCGTCCAGCCAGGGCAGCGCGGCCACCTCGGATATCCCCATGGCGCGCAATGACAAGACCGCATCGGCGAGATCCGCGCGCTGAATTTCCGGCACGTCGAAATCCGCGCGCATCTCAAAATCCTGGCGGGGATACAGCCGCAGGCAGCGCCCCGGCCCGGTGCGTCCGGCGCGCCCGGCGCGCTGCACCGCGGACGCCTTGCTGATCGGCGCCACCCGCAGCGACGGCAGGCCGGACCACGGATCGTGCGACGCCACGCGGGCCAGTCCGCTGTCGATCACCAGGGTGACGCCCTCAATGGTCACCGACGACTCCGCCACATTGGTGGCCAGAATCAGCCGGCGATCCTTGCCGTACACCGCCTCGTCCTGGGCCGCGGCCGGCAGATCGCCGTGCAGCGGCGCGATGCGCAACCCGTGCGCGGCAGCCACTCCAGCGCATGCCTCCAAAGCTCGACGAATTTCCCCGGCCCCCGGCAGAAATACCAGAATGTGTCCGCGCGTGTGCCCGGCGGTCCGCGCCACGGCAGCCGCCACCTGAGTGGCGAGCGGTCCGCTGGCGGGAGCATACTCCACCTCGACGGGAAACGACTGCCCTTCCGCTCGAATCGCCGGCCAGCCGCCCAGCCGCGCGCACAAATCCTCGACGTCCAGGGTCGCGGACATCACGACGAGGCGTAAATCCATGCGCCGCAGCATGGCAAGCGCGAGATCCCCTTGCAGGTGGCGTTCGTGAAATTCATCCAGAATGACTGTCGAGACGCCGCGTAAATCTCCCAGGCGCCGGGTCAGCACCCCCTCCGTCACGAACATCAAGCGCGTTTTCGGCCCGGCCACCGATTCGAAGCGCACCTGCCAGCCCACGGTCTCGCCCGGCCGCTCGCCCATTTCCTCGGCGACCCGGCGTGCGGCCAACCGCGCGGCCAGACGACGCGGCTCGAGCACGAGGATATTACCGGACACCGCCCGGAGCAGGGCGGGAGGCACGCGCGTGGTTTTTCCGCTGCCCGGCGGCGCGCTCAACACGAGACGGCCGTGGGTACGAACCGTGTCGACAATCTCGGCCATCCGATGGTCGACCGGCAGCTTCACACCCGAATGCGCTGGTCCTTCAAAATCTGCAAGAGCGCCGGCAAGAAGATCAGCGAGGCGAACATGCACACGGCGATTCCCAGGGCCATCACCAGGCCGACGCTGTACATCCCCTGGTGGCGGGACACCATGAGACTCCCAAAGCCCATCATCGCGGTCAGATTCGACAGCAAAATCGCGCGCCCGGTGCTCACGCTGAAAATCGAGGCGCAATTTTCTTCCTGGAAGCGCCGCACGATGTAGATGCCGTTCGCCACGCCAATTCCTAGAATCAACGAAAACGCCAGAAAATTCACTGCATTGAAAGCGATGCCGAACATGCCCTGCAGCCCCACCATCCAGATGAGGCCCAGCAGCAGCGGGGTGAGCACCAGCACGGTGGGCAGCAGCGCGCGGAATTGCAGCAGCACGACCAGCGCAATTACGATAAAGGCGACCTGCGCGGCCCGCTGGTAGCGCGTGCGCAGCAATTGCGTCGACTCATAGATCTGCACCGGCGCGCCGGTCGCCTTGGGATACACGCTGCGAACGTCGTTGAGGAACGCCTTCATCGCGCGGTTGTCCCACACGTCGTCCTTGGGAAACACGTGCAGCAGCAGGCGGCCGCTGGGCCCGACCATGGTCATGCGCACCTCTTCGGGGATGTCGGCAAGCCCCATGGGAGTGGCCTGATCGGATCCTCTCAGCAGGGTGATCAGCGTGTCGATGTCGTGGAAAAGGTCGGCCTCATACTGGTGCAGATGTCCTTGCGCGGTGGGAAATCCCAGGCGCACGACGCGCTCCAGAAATTTGTCGGCCGTCTGCACGAAGTCGCGCAGCCAGGTGGCCAGCTCGGCCATGTCGGCGGATCTCGCGCGCGGCCAGATGAGCAGGAAAGTGTCCCGCAGGTCGGTCACGGCGCGGCCCAGCGAGGGCACGTCGACCTCGGCCGGCAGTTTTCCCATGGGCGGGAGCCCTTTCAGCGTCTCCTGGACGCTGCGCACCAGGGGGATTTTCTCCTCCTGGTGCTCGGGAATCACCGGCACGGCGCTCTCCACACGCAGCACGGTAAGCTTCTTCTCCATCAGCCGCTTTTCCAGATCGCGCGCTTCGTCGAGGTCGTTCGCAATGACTTCCGCAAACAGGAGGCTGCGCTTGCTGGCCGATTCCAGCTTTTGCACCATGGCCACCGTCTCAGGCGTCTGCAAATTGAGCACGTTTCCGTCGAAGCGCCAGCGCGAGGCGCTTGGAATACATGCCGCGGTGAACATCAGGCCGATAAACACCACGCCCCAGGGATGGCTCAGCATCCCGTCCTCCAGGAAGGCCAACAGGTGCAGGCGCGACCAGCGCATTCCGTCCGGCCGCTTGGAAACCCAGGTGGTCTGCTCGGCGGCCAGCAGCAGCGTGGGGAGCACCACGAGCATGGCGAGCACGCTCAGGGCAATGCCGGCGCTGGCCATGATTGCCAGTTCCTGGATGCCCTTCATATCCGTCAGCCAGACGGCGAGAAACGAGACGGCGGTGGTAATTCCCGCGGTGAGCACGCTGCCCCCGGTGCCCCCCAGCATCAGCGCCATCGCGTCCAGCGGCGCGTAGCCCTCGACACGCTCTTCCTCGTAACGGGTGATCACCTGGATGCCAAAATCAATTCCCAATCCCACCAGCATGGGCATCACCGTCACCGAGAGCACGTTGAGGTGGCCGATCGCGACTGTGGCGAAGCCCAGCGTCCATCCCATGCAGATGGTCAGCGTGATCATCGCCAGGAAGGGGCGCCCGAGATTTTGATAGGTAATTCCAAAAAGCGCGATGACGCCCAGCACGGTGAGGACCGTCGCGTACTCCGAATCCTCCGTGCCGGTCACCATTTCGTCGTTTTCCATCACCGGCTTTCCGCTGATGCCGACGTCCACGCCGGGCACTTCGGCGCGGGCGCGCTTCACGACGTCCTGGATGGCGGTCATGGCGGCCGCGGTGGGATTGTACGCGCCCACATCCAGGTGCGGCTTGACCAGCACCAGCACGGTGCGGCCCTGATCGAACTCGATGTAGAAGTCGGTGGGAACTTCGGGCATCGGCGCGTCGCCCAGATCCGCCTCCAGCATTTCCGGCCAGGGCGACTGGTATTTGTAGCCGGCTTCCATGCTGGAGGTCATGTCCTGTAACAGGCGGGTGAGAATCGGAATTGAAGAGGCAATTTCCGGCGGCTCCGGCAATTGCACGCCGCCGCGAATACCGCCGCGGAGCGCGCGCGCAATCTGCTCCTCGACGAACGACTGGACAATTTCGTTGACCCGGTAGAACAGCGGCTCCAGGCCGGGCGTGCGCAGCACCTGGGCAAGCAGCGGACGGGCCTCCTTGAGCCGCTTGTCGAGCCCCTTGAGCTGCTCCACGCTCAAGTAGAACAAGAGGTGGCTGCGCGCAAAGGTCAGGTCGAGGCGATCGTAGACGATGCGAAAGTGCTTGTGATCCTCGCGGGCAATGCGGCCGAGCGTCACCGCCATGCGATGGTTGTTCTCGACGTCGGGACTGCTCACCACGAGAACGATGTCGTCCTCGGCGCCAAACTCCGCCTTATAGGCCAGGAACTCGCGGTGATATTCCTCGTGGGTGGCCAGGATGTCGTTTCGGTCGGTAACGAAACGGAGACCCCGGTCGGCCTTCGCCACCGCCCAGACGAAGGTCACCAGCGCGACGCCAATGATCAGGGGCCACCTGCGGGCATAGAAACGCACGAGGCGCCCGGCCCACCCGGTCTCTATGGCCCCGGCCACCATGGGAATCTTCTCGGTCATCTTCCTCTGGGTCTACTCCGTCACACGCGCAATCCGCGCCACCACGCGGATCATCATCACGGTCTGAGGGGTTCGCCGGGCGCCCTGTATCCAGCGTTCGCGGGCGACCCTGCGGGACTAATCGCGGCGGCGCGCGAGGAGCCACCCGCCGGTTTCCCGGTCCTCGGCCGAGGCGGCCGGGATATACTCCTCACGGGGCGCCAATCCCTGGAGTGGGCGCATGGGGTCCGGGTCGGGCATGGGGAAGATGGCGTCGTGGTGCGCGTACGCGCTGTCAAACGCATTGAGGATGCCGATCCAGCGGTCGTCGAAGTCCCCCCAGTGGTACTCGGTGACGCGCGGCGTCAACGGGTTATGGTCGCGGGGCGGCAGGTGCTCCGCGGCAAAGCGGCTGTAGCGCCAGGTGCCGAAGCGGAAGGGGACCACGATGGCCGGGGTCAGCAGCCCGAACAGGCCGGGCCGCGAGACCTCGCCGGGATACGTGGCAGGCGGCGTGAAGGCCGGCTGCACGGTCTCGAACTGCTCGCGCCACGCCATCAGGTTGTTGGCGGTGGCCACGATGCGGTTGCGCAGGGCCGCGTCGGTGCAGGCGCCGGCTTCGGTGTACATGGCGAAGGCCGCGACCAGCAGGTTGGAGAGATCGTACGTCCCCATCGGAAACCGCGTCCTGAAGTCGCTCGGGATGGGGCCGCCGGCGGCCGCCGCGTCCATTCCGAAACGGTACATCTCCTCCGCCTGGGCGGGCCGCGGCGGATTTGACAGGCTGAACTCGCGCAGGATCCTGTCCGCGGTGATCCCCGGACCGGCGTCCCGACGGTACTCGAGGAAGCGCTGGGCGGCCACGCCGATATCCGCGAAAATGCGGCGGTTGCCGTCTTCCAGGCCGTTCGTCACGGTGCGGGCCACCGCGGTCAACTTCCCTTTCAGACCGTCGCCGGGCGCCTCGCGCACCAGGTGCAGCAGGCGCTTCGTGCAAATGCGCAGCACGCGGGGGTCAAAGAGGCGCCAGTCCACGCCCTCCTGACGGGACATCCCCAGCCAGAGCGCGGCCAGGAAAGTGGCGGCCAGGCGCTCCTCCCCTCCTCCCACGGCGTTGATGCGCTCGGCGATGCGGGCGGCGTCGCGCGGGTCGAGATCGGGGAAGCGCTGGGTGAAACTGCCCCCGTCGCTGATGACGGCGAGGGCGGCCTGCGCGGCCAACATCCCCTTGCCCGCGCTGCGCGCCGCGAAGGCGCCGATGGCGAACCAGGTGGGGTAGCCGTCGCCGATGACCTCCTGGAACATTTCCGAGAAACGGCCGTAGCTGCGCGTGATGTTCATGTTCAGGCGCACATATCGATTGTCGGGGTTGGCGAGGATGGCCTCGGCGTCGGGGATGTCCGAGGGCGGGGGCTCCTGGCCGCTGAGCGACACGCAGTCGCGCGGGTCCGACCCTTGCGGGAGGGCAAGCAGGCGCTGCGGGGCGCGGACTCCCAGCGGTGAGATCGGGTTTATCACGCTCTCCATCGTACGGCAAAGCGCGCTCGCCGTTGTTGCACCGGTTTGAACATTTGTGCAGGAAGATGCGCGGCGCCGGGGTTAACCTCTTCTCGACTTGTCGAGAGGCCAATAAAAGGATGGACGCGATACGGGCGGAAGTGGCGGCGTGGCGGCAGGCGCGGTGTGACCAGGCGTGCCCGACCTGCCCGGTGAACTGCTGCACCGGCCGCCTGCATCCGCGTCTCGACCGCCTCGACCGCTTCCGCGACCTGCCCCGCGCCCGCGACGGCGCGGCGGCTCCCCCGCCCGCGAAGCCGTACGTGCTGGAGCGCGGGCTCCTGGGACGCGAGCGGGTGCTGGTCGGGCCGTGTCCGCACCTTCAACGGGGGGGCCAGGGGGGGCCGAAGGCCACTCCCCCTGGATCAGAACCCACAGAAACCTGCGGCATCTACGCGGACCCGGGCCGGCCGCGCGACTGCTGGGAGTATCCCCTGCACGTGCAGCGGGTGCTGGGCGGCCTCGCGGGGGACGTGCTGCACGTCGAGCGCTCATGCTGGATTTTCCGCACCGAGGAGGCCTGCGACGAGGCCCGACTGCTGGCCGCGAAGCTCGACCTGGAGTGCGTGTTCGACGGGACGCCGCCCGCGTGATCCGCGCGCTGCTCTCGGCTCTGTTGTTTGGCGCCAGCGCCCCCCTGGCGAAGATTCTGCTGCGCGACGTGGATCCGCTGGTGCTGGCCGGACTGCTCTACCTGGGCTCGGGGCTGGGACTGGCGCTGGCGCGGATGATCGTGCCGCCCGCCGGGGAGAGTCCGTTGGAGCGCCGCGACGTGCCCTGGCTTGGGGCGGCAATCCTGTGCGGCGGTGTGGCGGCGCCGGTCCTGTTGCTGCTCGGATTGCAGTCGGCGCCGGCCGGCGTTGCGGCGCTTTTTCTCAACCTGGAAACGGTGTTCACGCTGGTGATTGCGGCGCTGTTCTTTCGCGAGCACGTGGGCGCGCGGATTGTCGCCGGAATGGCGTGCATTTTCGCGGGGGGCGCGCTTCTTTCATTCAGTCCCGGGACCTCCGCCGCGGCACCGTTGGGGATGATCGCGGCCGCCTGCCTGCTGTGGGCCGCGGACAACAATTTCACGCGCGTCATCTCGGGCAGCGACGCGACCGCCATCGCCATGTGGAAGGGGCTGTTCGCCGGCGGCGTAAATATCGCGGCGGGATTATTTCTGGGCCGCTCGCTGCCCTCAACAGGTCTGATGCTGGCGACGCTCGTCGTAGGGTTCGCCTGCTACGGCGCCAGTCTGGTGCTGTTCGTCCAGGCGCTGCGGGAGGTGGGCGCGGCGCGCACCAGCGCATGTTTTTCCACCGCGCCCTTCGTGGGCATGGCGTTGTCGGTGGTTTCTCTCCGCGAGTCGACGGACGCGCGCTTCTGGATGGCCGGCGCCTTGATGGCGCTGGGCGTCTGGCTGCACCTCACCGAGCGCCACGGCCACGCCCACCATCATCACGCGCACGAGCACAGCCATCCCCACCGCCACGACGACATGCACCACGATCACCACCATGAGGGATTGCCGCCCGGCACGGTCCACGCGCACCATCACCAGCACGGCGAAATGGCCCACGAGCACGTCCATTTTCCGGATTTGCACCACGGGCACGACCACTGAGGTTAACCACTCGGTGCGCGGTAATATTACCACGCCGTGAGTGGATAACCGTGAACTCCAGGCAAGAATCCGCGCCGCCGTGTCGAACCGCTCGCGTCCACCCCCGCGCGTCCATCCCCGCGCGTCCATCAAAAAGAAACGGA